>JBAIYI010000884.1:0-5267 GCA_037915955.1 Terriglobales bacterium | reverse complement strand
ACTCTGGCTCAGGTCGTGGATTTTTATGACAACGGCGGAGATTTTGGCCGCACCACCAACGCCACCAAAGCTCCGGCAATTGTTCCTCTGCAACTGACGCCGGACCAGCAGAAAAGTCTTGTCGCCTTCCTGCTCGCGCTCACAGACGACCGTGTGCGCATGCAGCAAGCACCCTTCGATCATCCACAGTTGTTCGTACCCAACGGAGATAACCCCATCGGCACCGACAACACGATTGAAATTCCGGCGGTCGGCGCCGCGGGCTCTTCAACGCCCCTTCAGCGTTTCTTGAGCCTGAATCCTTTTGCTTTGTGATTGAAGACTTGCAGTCGACGGAAACGGTGTTTCGCTAGTACCAACTGAAATTCTTTTTCAAGGAGAAATTAGCAGGGGGCGATATGAGCAAACTAGATATCACCAAAATGAGCCGGCGAGAACTGATCAAGCTGAGCCTGATGTGCGGAGCAGCCGTCGCCATTCCGGGGCGAGGCTGGGCACAAAGCTGCTCCGGCTTCATTGACCAGACGCCACACGACATTGATATTGTTACCGGACTCACTCCGATTGAGGTCTTTCCGACCAGTCCGTTCATTCTGAGTCCATTCACTGATTTGCTGCCAATCCCCACGGCGATGCTTCCGGGGTACCGGCAGCCGGACGGCACGCTGACACCGAACTCTCCAGACGCATGGACGGTTCGTTCGTCGGCGTTCGGGAACAACCGCGTTCTCCCTCCAAGCCCGCTTGCCGGGCGGCAGGATGCGATGGGAGCGCGGCCGCGCACAGCCGGTGTTCCCGGTCCCGCGGTGCCTGATGCAGGAACGCACCAGCTCTGGACCGATGGCAGCGGCGTATCTGGAACCACGAAAGGCATCCGAGTGCCAGGCTTCCCGCTTCCTAACCCGAACCTTTACCACATCAGGGTCCAGGTGGGGACGCATTCCTTCACCAGTTCCCAGGTGCAGCCGATCACCAGTGGTGGCCTTCCAGTGGTTCCGCCCACCGGCATCGCTGGCCCTCAGGCCCTGCCAGCCAGCACGATCTACGGATTCAACGGCACTTTCCCCGGTCCAAGAATCAATGCGATGTACGGACAGCCTAACCTGGTACGCTTTGAGAACGACCTCGACTTGAATCCGCTGTGTCGCGACCGCCAGGATTTCGGCGCACCGGACTGGGCATTCCTCACCCATCTGCACAACGGCCACACTGCGCCGGAAAGCGATGGCCAGCCTCACCACCTGACCGACAACAAAGGCGGATATATTCCGTCCCAATGGGTTGACAATCTTTATCTCAACTACGCCGCCGGAAACGACGATGCCGAAAAGCAGTCATTCCTCTGGTTCCACGACCACCGCATGCACCACACTGGTGCCAATGTGTACAAAGGAATGGTTGGCCTCTACCCGATTTACGATCCTATCCTCGATCCGGGCGATGAGACCAGCAAGACGGGTCTGGGGCTTCCCGGGCGTAAGCGCATCAATCCGGCAGATCCAACCGGGCAAACCTTCGACGTCGATTACGACATCCCCATGGCGCTGTACGACTGCTGCCTCGATGACGGTCTCACGCAGCACCAGGACTTCCACAACGGACTGGGAGAAACTCATCCTGAGTGGTGGGGCCAGCTCTACTTCCGCCATTTCCCGAATCACGGTTTTGTGGGGGACATCTTCACGGTTAACGGAACAGCCTTCCCCGTGCTGAATGTTTTCCGCCGCAAATATCGCCTGCGCTTCCTCGGCGCCTCAGTGTCGCGTATCTATGAACTCATGTTGATGCGTGGCACGCCGACCGCCGCTCCGGGCACGCAGGGTCAGTACCAGATCCCCGATGGACAGCAGTGCTTCCGCTTCACGCAGATCGCGTCGGAAGGCGGCCTGCTGCCCAAGCCGATCATCCGAGATTCGTTCCAGATCTGGCCGGCGAAGCGCAGGGAAGTGGTGGTTGATTTCACCAAGTTCCTGGATGGCACTCCAACCACGCCCGGCGATGTGCTCTACCTGGTCAACGTCCTGGAGATGCCGGATGGCCGCAAGCCAAACTTCAATGCTCCGGGCGCTGCTCTTACCTACAAAGTTCCGATCATGAAGATTGTGATCGGCGGCAATCCGCCGGAAACGGATGTCAGCAGGGTTCCCAACACCCTGCGTGCCATGCCGATTCTGCCGAAGAACAAGACATCACTGCCGCAGCGCACCTTCACGCTGCAGCGCAGCGGTGTTGCCAGCGGCGAGACGCAGTGGATCATCAACGGCCTGGAGTTCAATCCCACAACACCGCTGGCTTTGCCGCAACGCAGCGGGAGCGGAGAAGTCTGGACGGTGGCGAACGGAGGCGGTGGCTGGGTGCACCCGATGCACATGCACCAGGAAGAGCATACGGTGCTCTCGCGCACCGGCAGCACCAACACTCACCCGGACGATATCGGCAAGGAAGACGTGGTGGCACTGGATCCCGCCGAGAGCGTCCAGTTCTTCCGGCGCTTCCGCACCTTTGCCGGCAACTACGTTGCTCATTGCCACAACCTGGCGCATGAAGACCACAACATGATGTTCGGTTGGTCCATCGTGCCTTAATTGCGATGGATGAGCAGGGGTCCCCGGAGCCCGCGACCGGGGGCCCTGTTTTTCTTCAAGTCTCAATGAGAAGGCGAATCGTTGGAAGCCTATGAAAAAAGCACTCTATCCTTCCTTACTCGTACTCGCGATAGTCGCGGCATATCTGCTGGGAGCACAGTCCGGCAGGCGCACCGCCGGTGTTCACGCCGCAAGCAACGCACGGACAGTTATGTATTACGTCGATCCAATGCATCCTGCATACCGGTCCGATAAGCCCGGCGTTGCTCCCGACTGCGGCATGCAGCTGGAGCCGGTCTATGCCGGCCAGTTAACAACGGTAAGCTCGGGAAATAGTCCAACATCTTTGGCGGCAGGCGTGGCGCACATCGATCCGGCGAAGCAGCAGCTTTTCGGCGTGCGCGTAGGTCCTGTGGAAGAGACGTCGGGGACATACAAGCTTCGGCTGCTTGGGCGCGTGGCGCCTGATGAAGGCAGGGTTTATAAGCTCAACGCGGGTATTGATGGTTTCATCCAGGAAGTCTCCGCGGTCACCACTGGAAGCTTCGTGCGCAGAAACCAGGTGCTGGGAAGTTTCTCCTCGCCCAGCGCAACCATGACGCTCCAGAGTTATTTGCTGAACATGGGCGCTGAAGATCGTTTCAAGAAGAGCGTCGCCGATGGAAATGTTGAGGGTCAGTCGCTTGCGGCCGCAAATTCCAATATTCAGCAGCGGATCCAGCAGTTGCAGAACCTGGGCATGTCTCCGCTCCAGATGGAAGAGATCAGGCGCACTCGCCAGTTTCCTGAGACCATCAAGATTGTCTCTCCGGCTGACGGGTTCGTGCTGGCACGGAACATCACTCCGGGCCAGAAGTTCGAGCGCGACGCAGAGTGGTTTCGCATCGTCGACCTGCGCAGGGTATGGGTTCTCGCCGATGTTTTTGAGCGCGACGCTCAATACGTTCAGCCCGGTGTTTCGGTCCGCATTACGCTCCCTAGCCAAAACCGATTGCTGCAGGGCCGCGTCAGCAATGTACTGCCGCAATTCGATCCCGCAACGCAGACTTTGAAGGCGCGCATTGAGGTGGATAATCCGGGCTTCGTTCTGCGGCCTGACATGTTCGTGGATGTAGAACTCCCGGTCGCATTCTCGCGGACCATCACCGTTCCCTCCGAAGCAGTGCTGGATTCAGGAGTGAAGAAGACTGTGTTCGTGGAGCGAGGCGAGGGCCTGTTCGCACCCCGAACAGTCGAGACGCGCCGCCGCTTCGACGATCGCGTGGAAATCGTAAGCGGACTGGAGCCCGGTGAGCGGATCGTAATTTCCGGCAACTTCCTCGTCAGCTCAGAAAGCCGGATGAAAGAAGCTGCTGAAGCCTATGCTCCCACACCCGGTACGGAACAACCCAACTCGCACTCCAAAACTGCGGGAAACGTCGAGACGCGCCCGGTAAAGAAGACCACTCCGGGAACGGAATCTCAGCCTCTGCCTGCCAGTGGCATCGCTCCCAAAGAACACAACCATGGGAGGCACAGTGGTTGACCGGGTCATTGATTTTTCGGTCAGGAACAAGTTCCTCATCATCGCTGCCGTAACAGCCGCGTGCTTCGGGGGCTGGTGGTCTCTGAAGCACGTGGCGCTCGATGCCGTACCTGACCTGAGTGACACGCAGGTAATCGTCTATTCGAGCTGGGACCGCAGCCCTGACCTTGTCGAGCAGCAGGTGACCTATCCCATCGTGAGCGCTCTGCTCGGCACGCCGCACGTGAAGGCGGTGCGCGGATTCTCTGACTTCGGCAGCTCCTGGGTCTATGTAGTTTTCGAAGACGGCACTGACATTTACTGGGCGCGTTCGCGGACGCTCGAATACCTTGCCGGCGTGCTCCCGAATCTTCCGCAGGGAGTCAAGACCGAACTCGGGCCTGACGCCAACGGGCTGGGCTGGATTTACCAGTATGCGCTGGTCGACAAGTCGGGCCGGCACGGCCTGGCGGAACTGCGCTCCTTCCAAGATTGGTATCTGCGTTACTACCTGAAGTCAGTGCCAGGCGTGGCGGAAGTTGCTCCGCTCGGTGGTTTCGGGCAGCAATACCAGGTAAACGTGGATCCGAACCGCCTACAGGCGTACGGCATTCCCATCTCTCGCGTAGTCGAAGCCGTGCGCGGTGGCAACACCGAGACAGGTGGCCGGCTCCTGGAGTTTGGCGGGACCGAGTACATGGTGCGCGGGCGCGGCTATGCGAAGTCAATCCAGGATTTCGAAAACATCGTTCTGATGACGAACGATAACGGCGCGCCAGTCCGGGTGAGGGACATAGGGCAGGTTGTGCTTGGCCCTGATCTGCGCCGCGGTGTGTCTGATCTGGACGGAAACGGTGAAGCAGTTTCGGGGATCGTCGTGATGCGGCAGGGCGAAAATGCCCTGCAGGTGATCGATCGCGTGAAAGCCCGGCTGCATGAGCTACAGCCAGGATTATTGCCTGGAGTGGAAGTGGTCCCCATCTATGATCGCTCGGACCTGATTCATCGCTCGGTCTCGAACCTGCAATCCACTCTCATCGAAGTGCTTTTTATTGTCGCGCTGGTGGTCCTTATATTCCTCTGGCACGTGCCCAGCGCAACTATTCCGTTGATTACGATTCCCGTGTCCGTTCTGCTCTCATTCATTCCTTTCCGGATGATGGGGCTGACCGCGAACA
>JBAIYI010000486.1:0-6065 GCA_037915955.1 Terriglobales bacterium | reverse complement strand
TTGACGTTCGCCGGAGTTGGACTTAATATCCGCTTCAGCCGCTTCGTCCGTGGTGCCCATGCATAAATCTGTGAAAAATGCCGCACGCAAACCCGCTTCGGGTGACGTGACGATCCCGGACAAGCTTTATTTCCGCATCGGCGAAGTCAGCCGGCTGTGCGGATTGCCCAGCTACGTCCTCCGCTTTTGGGAAACCGAATTTCCTCAGCTGAAACCTCCAAAAAGTGGCACTGGACAGCGCACGTATCGGCGCGCTGACGTGGAGAACGTGCTACGGATCAAGAAGCTTCTCTATGACGAGGGCTTCACCATCCCGGGCGCCCGGGCGCAGCTCAAGGCCGAGATGAAGCGCAAGCAGACCCCGCTTCCGTTTGTGGTGCCGCCGCCGAACCTGAGTGATTTGAAGCAGGTACGGCAGGGGCTCAACGAAATCCTGGGAATTCTGGCGCAACGGCGGCAGGCCGCCCGCTAGTCCTTTCCCCTAAGTTTTGCAGCACCGTGACAAAGCTGAGCTGCATCCAAAGATGATGCGGCTATAATTAGGACATAGACTCACTTTTCCAGTGGTCGCCCGTCTTAAAGGAACAGGTCTATTCGATGTCGAAAAAGCTTCAAGTTCTCCTTCTTTCCAGTTCCATGCTGGTTGTTGTTTTTGCCCTGATCGGCGGTCTGGGAGTTCACGCCTCCAGCAGCAGTAGCAACGCTGACAGCTCTTATACGCACATGCAGGTGTACAGCGAAGTGCTGCACCGTATCCGCACCGAATATGTGGAAGAGCCGAACATGAACTCCGTGACCAACGGCGCGCTCCATGGACTGCTTGAATCGCTGGACGCAAACTCAAGCTACCTGACGCCGGCAGAGTACAAGGCATACCAGGCCAGCAAGACGGATGCGAAGGCAGGAATTGGCGCAGTGATCTCGAAGCGGTTTGGTTATGCCGCCGTGGTTTCAGTCACTCCGGGCGGTCCGGCAGATAAAGCTGGAATCAATGCCGGGGACATCCTGGAGACCGTGAACGGCAAGATTACGCATGATCTTTCTCTGGCCGCGATCAAGACCCAGTTGCAGGGCGATCCGGGGTCGCGACTGGAAGTGGTACTGATTCGGGCCCGGAAAGTGGAACCGCAGAAGCTGACGATCGTCCGTGAAGTAGTGAATTCGCCCGCGGTCCAGGACCAGATGATGGCCGAGAATGTCGGCTACATCAAGGCGCAGGCGCTTACGAAGGGTAAGGCCCAGGACATCGCCACCAAGATCAAGAATCTGCAGAGCAAAGGTGCGAAGAAGCTGGTACTGGACCTGCGCAATGACGCCGAAGGCGACGAAGATGAAGGGATCGCAGTGGCAAATCTGTTTCTGGGCAAAGGCCTGATCAGTTATCTGCAGGGACAGAAATATCCGAAATCGACATTCAATGCCGACCCGCAGAAGAAAGTTACCGATCTTCCGCTGGCAGTGCTGGTGAATCGCAGCACGGCTGGCGCGGCGGAAATTGTTGCGTCCGCGTTGCTTGATAACGGCCGCGCTGACGTAGTGGGCGAAAAAACCTTTGGAGAAGGTTCCGTCCAGAAAGTTCTTGATGTTCCGGATGGCTCAGCGCTGATCCTCTCCGTAGCCAAGTACTACACGCCCAAAGATAAAATCATCCAGGATAGCGGCGTGACCCCGAATGTGCCGGTTGCCGGCGGGCTGGATGACGTGACGGCCGTGACGGATGACGACTCTGAAGCGGCGCCCGACGAACCGCAGCAGAGCAAGCCGCAGCAGAAGGAAGACGACCAGTTGAAAAAGGCACTGGACGTCCTGAACCGCAAAACCCAGAAATCCTAGACAGCACCCCTCCTCCAACAAAAGCGCGCCTTGCGGGGCGCGTTTTTGTTTCCCTAATTCGATTGCCTTCAGGACCTAAGACCGATAACATTTTGTTCCTCGCCGAAAGCTGAAACTCTTACGGGCCCCGCAAGTCAACCGAACAACAGGAGACAAAATGAAGTCGATAGCTCTGGGCATTGCTCTAACCATCGCGCTGGGCTGTACCTTGTCGGCAGCGCAAGAGACGGCAAGCACTGACAAGAAGCCCGAAAAGACGACCACACCGGTAAAGAGCGCGGAACAGACTTCCGGCTCCGCTAAAATCAATCCACATCCTGCAGCCAAAGCGTTTCCCACACGACGGCCTGCGGACAAGAGCGAGTTGAACCCGCAGCCGTTGCCCCCGAAAGAGAATATCTCCAGGACCACAACGGCTGGGAATAAGGTGGAATTGAACCCGCAGCCGTTGCCGCCCGGTGCGAAGACCACCGCGGGAAGCAAGGTGGAGCTGAACCCCCAGCCCCTGCCGCCGGGGAAGGTGAAAGCCACGACGACTCCAGACAGCAAAGTTGAATTAAATCCGCAGCCACTGCCACCCAGAGTCCGCAACGCCGGGACGAAAAAGAAAGTAGCTTCAACAGGCGCAGCCACAAAGAACCAGGACGCGACGAAGACACAAAAATAATCTCCCTGATCATCGATCATGCGGCCTCAGTGAGAGGCCGCATTTCTCTGCTCGCTCGGTCGAAATGCTTAGCGGCTGCAAACGTACTTACTTCAGCAACATGCCTGATGTACTCCGGTGTGTCCCCGGCTGAAGCTTCACCGCCTTGAATAGTGCTATTCTGGGCCTGTTCACATTCCCCAGCCATGAAGTTCCTGTACTCAGACCTGCCGGATTTTCAGATCGCCGGGAAAAAACTGGTGGGCAAAGTTGTGTTCGGCCTACTGGTGCTGGGAGCCGCTTTGGCGGGAACACTTGTAGGGCTTCTGATTGTCTATTCCACGGCCCTGCCCCAGATCAGCGAACTACAGCGCTACCGGCCCAGCACCATCACGGAACTTTATGACGCAAACGGCAAGGTGATCGGCAGCTTTGCTCTGCAACGCCGGATCCTGGCGCAATACAACGATATTCCGAAGGTGCTGCGCGACGCCATTCTCTCCACCGAAGACAAGGATTTCGAAACTCATTTGGGTATCAACTTCTGGCGCGTCCTGGGCGCCACCTATCGAGATCTGACATCCAACGCGCGCGCGCAGGGCGCGTCCACTCTGACGATGCAGCTTTCTCGCAACCTGTTCCTTTCCCCGGAGCGGCACTTCAGCCGCAAGATCCAGGAAGCCATGCTGGCCATCCAGATTGAACGGCACTTCACCAAGGAACAGATCTTCACCCTCTACGCCAACCAGATCTTCCTTGGTCATGGTGTGTACGGGTTCGAGGCCGGGGCACAGTATTACTTTCACAAGCCCGCCCGAGAACTCAAGCTGGAAGAAGCCGCGCTCCTGGCCGGATTGCCAAAGGCGCCGGTGAGTTATTCGCCCATCAATTTTCCGGATCGTGCTCTGAAGCGCCGGAACCTGGTGATCAACAACATGCTGGAAGACGGCAAGATCACCGCCGAGGACGCGGTACGAGCCAAGGCCACGCCGCTGCGGCTGCACATTGAGCAGGACCAGTCGCCTGCGCCGTATTTTGTTGAAGAGGTCCGCCGCTATCTGGAGAAGAAATTCGGTACGGAAGAGGTGCATGAAGGCGGACTGCGGGTCTACACCTCACTCGATCTGGACCTGCAGAAATCCGCAACCAATGCCGTTCTGGATGGTCTTGCGGCCTACGAACGCCGGCACGGCTGGAAGGGGCACTTGAAGAATGTATTCGAGTCAGGGGAAAAACTGGACCATTTCCAGAGCCCTGACTGGTCACAGCCCATTACGGCTGGCAGCTATGTTCATGGACTCGTGATGGACATCGGTCTGCAATTTGCAAAGATCAAGATCGGGAGCCACAGTGCTTATCTTGGTCCAAGTGAGCTGGCGTGGACCGGGCGTAAGCTGCCGAAAAAGCTCCTGAACGTCGGCGATCTGGTTTACGTGAAAGTGCTCGCGCTCAATAATGACGGCTCGGCGCGCGTAAGCCTGGAGCAGGATTCAGGAGCGCAGGGCGCGTTGCTGGCGATCGATAACAGCACTGGCGAGATCAAGGCCATGGTGGGTGGGCGGGATTACGGTGAATCGAAGTTCAATCGCGCCCTGCAGGCACAGCGCCAGACCGGATCGACATTCAAGCCATTCGTCTATGCCGTGGCGGTTGAACAGGGCGCCCGGCCAGATGACATGATCGTAGACGAGCCGGAGACTTTTTCCAGCAATGGTACGCCTTACACTCCGCATAACTTCGATCATCGTTTTGAAGGCAAGATCACACTGCAACGTGCAATTGCCGATTCCCGTAACATTCCGGCGGTGAAGCTCGCCGAGCAGGTGGGCATGAATAAGGTAGCGGAATGCGCGCGGCGCTTCGGCATCACCTCGCCGATCCCACCCTATCTGCCTGTGGCCCTGGGCGCCGCGGACCTGACGCTTTATGAACAGACCAGTGCATTTACCGTCTTTCCGAACGATGGTATTCGCATTGAGCCGCGACTGGTGCGCAAGGTAACCGACTATGACGGCCACGTGATGGCCGAAGAAGGCCCGGAGGCGCGAGACGTGATCAGCCAGCGCGCGGCCCGTACCATGGTCTCTCTCCTGCAAGGGGTGGTGCTGCACGGAACCGCCGCGGCGGCTCGCAAGCTCAATCATCCCTTGGCCGGGAAGACCGGCACCACCAACGACTACACCGATGCGTGGTTTGTTGGATTTTCCCCCAGCCTGACCGCGGGCGTGTGGATGGGGTATGACGAAAAGAAGTCCCTGGGCGAAAACGAAACCGGCGGCCATGCAGCGCTTCCCATATGGATGGACTTCATGCGCACGGCTACCGCGAACCCGCTGATCGCAAAAGAAAGATTTCCCGGCGCGCCAGCGGGTCCAACGCCTCGAATCGCGTTGAAGCGCACTGCTGTCGTTTCACTGAAGCGCGCGACCACGGGAGTCCACTGAGTGCTTCTGAAGATTGTCCGCTACCTGCTGCGTGCTCTGGTGCTGCTGCTGGTTTTTCTCGGGGCCGCTCTGCTCTCCATGCGGGTGGCGATTCATGATCGCGAAATCCAGGTCCCCAAACTGATTGGACTCAGCACCGCCGAAGCAGAACGCGTTGCCAACAGCAAGGGAATGGTGACTGCGGTCGCCAGCCGTTTCTACAGCGCTGAAATTCCCAAAGGCCATGTGGTGGCGCAGATGCCGCAACCCAACAGCACGGTTCGACATGGATGGAAGATCCTGATCTCCGAAAGCCTGGGACAACAGAAAGCCGCCATCCCCAATGTTGTCGGCCAGAGCGAGAATGCGGCCCGCGTGAACCTGCGCAGTCGAGGCCTGCAGGAAGGAGCGGTTACATCAATCCATTTTCCCGGTGCTGCCGCTGGAACGGTGATCGCCCAGTCGCCTTCACCCGACTCGCAGGAAGTGAACTCGCCGAGGGTGAATCTGGTTCTGGCGGCGAGTGACGAGGCAGCGCAATACGTGATGCCGAGCCTCACAGGAAAAACGCTGGGCGAGGCGGCAGCAGCGGCTGATAAGGCTGGATTGATCGTGGCGAATTTGCCGAAAACGGAGCCTGGTGATGCAAAGAGTCCGCCGAATCTGAGCGGCATCATAGTGAAGCAATATCCTCCTACCGGGCAGAAAGTGGCCGCAGGAGAGAAGGTATGGTTTACGGTGAGCAAGCAGGGTGCGCCCGCGAGCCAGGAGAGCAAGCATTAAGCAGAAGTCTCACGCGGTCCGCGCCAGGATTGCAGCAAAGAAGCCGTCGCAGGGATGCAGTCCGGGGATCGTCCGAAGGAAGTTGCCGCGCACGAGATCGTCAAGATTTTCCCAGGTCAGCTCTTCTGAGCTTCGCAGCCGGGTAAGCTCTTCTTTGACCGGTATGACCTTGAACTGATGTGACGCCTGCATCGCCGCCTCAGCTACCGCTTCATTCTCCTCCGGTTCCAGTGAGCAAGTGGAGTAAACCAGGCGGCCACCCGGAGCGACGTGCTCCATGGCTGCGCGCAGGATTGCGATCTGGCGCGCCTGCAGATCTTTGATGTCTTCAGGACGAAGCCGCCACTTGATCTCCGGATTACGCGCGAGGGTGCCAGTCC
>JBAIYI010000232.1:0-2611 GCA_037915955.1 Terriglobales bacterium | reverse complement strand
TGTACGACAACGTGCAGATCCAAGGGCTCCCGCAGGAGGCCGTGCTGGCATCGCTCGGGTGCGGCAATCCGACGGCACTGGCCGAACTCAAGCCGGGTGAGACGGTGCTTGACCTTGGATCGGGCGGCGGCATTGATGTACTGCTCTCCGCCCAGCGCGTGGGACCTACCGGAAAAGCCTATGGCCTGGACATGACCGATGAAATGCTGGCACTCGCACGCGAGAACCAGCGCAAAGCGGGCGTGACGAATGTGGAGTTCCTGAAGGGTGAGATCGAGCACATTCCGCTTCCCGACTGCTCGGTAGATGTAATCATTTCCAACTGTGTGATCAACCTTTCCGCCGACAAGGACCGGGTGCTGCGCGAGGCGTTCCGCGTGTTGAAGCGCGGCGGGCGCTTCGCGGTTTCCGATGTTGTGGTACGCGGGGAGGTTCCGGCTGATCTGCGAAAAAACCTGCTGCTCTGGGCGGGATGCATTGCGGGCGCTCTGGATGAGCAGGATTACATTGCCAAACTGGAGCAGGCTGGATTCGGCGATATCGAAGTTGAAGCCACCCGCGTCTACAACGTGGAAGATGCGCGTGGGTTCCTGAGTGAGTCGGGCCTGGATGTGAACGCGATTGCGCCGCTGGTCAACAACAAATTCATCAGCGCGTTTGTGCGGGCAAAGAAGCCGGAGAATTGCTGCGGCGAGGCATGTTGCTGAAAGGCTCGTAGCTACTAGCTGCTAGCTTGAGCTTCGCGGGGTCTTGGTAGTTGGTAGTTGGTGAACCACACACGACGGCATCAAAGGAGGTAGGATTCCCTGACGAAGGGGTTCACAGCTCTCGGTGAACTCCAACGGGATCAAAGATCGTAGGGCTCCCTCACCCGCAAAAGACGCGGGTTCGGGATGTTAAAAACGACCAAGAGCCTGTTCCAGGTCTGCAATCAGGTCTTCCCAGTGCTCCAGCCCAATGGAGAGGCGCAGCAGGTTTTCCGGGCTGCGCGTGTTCGGCCCCTCCACGGACGCGCGGTGCTCGATGAGGCTGTGAGTTCCGCCCAGGCTGGTTGCATGAGTAAAGATTTTTACGGCGCCACAAACTCTGAAGGCCGCTTCGCGTCCACCCTTCACCTGCATGGACATCAGACCGCCGAAGCCGCCGGCCATCTGAGCGCCTGCGATCTTGTGCCCGGGATGTGAGGGCAGTCCCGGGTAATGCACGGCTTCAATTTTGGGATGGCGGATGAGAAACTCGGCCACGCGCTGGGCGTTTTCATAGTGAGCACGCATGCGATACGGAAAGGTCTGAAGGCCACGCAGGGTCAGCCAGCATTCGAACGGTGAAGGCACGCTGCCGGTTTCGCGCTGGATGTCCCGCACACGCTCGAATCGTGGCCCGGTCTCTTTGAATGCCAGCGCCCCGCTCAACACATCACTGTGTCCGGAGAGGAACTTGGTGACGGAGTGCATCACGATATCTGCGCCGAGCTCAAGCGGCCGCTGCAGCATGGGCGTGCCAACCGTGTTATCGCAGGCCACCAGTGCACCGGCTTTTTTTGCCAGCGCGATTACAGCGCGGAGATCGGTCACGCCGAGCAGCGGGTTGGAGGGCGTCTCCAGCCAGACGAGCTTCGGTTTCGTGGCAAGCGCCTTTTCCACCGCCGTGAGGTCCTGCATGTTGGCCTGGGAAGATTGCAGGCCCCAGCCGGCCATGACGTTTTTGAGCAGCGCCTGTGTGCCATAGAAAACATCATGCGGAAACAGCACGTGATCGCCGGGAGAGAGCGATTGAAAGACGGCCGAGGTGGCGGCGCTTCCGGAGGAAAAGGCCAGCGCAGCGGCGCCGCCCTCCAGAGCGGCGAGAGCACGCTCCAACTGTTCGCGATTGGGGTTGCTGGGGCGCGAGTACAGATGCCCGCCGGGGAGGCTGCCGTCGGCGGCCTTCTCGAATGTCGTAGAAAGGTGGATGGCGGAGGTTACGTCGCGACTGCTTTCCGTATGATCGGCGGCATGGATGGCGAGGGTCTCGATCTTCATGACCGTTCAGGGTACATGAGACAGCTGCCAGCTTCTAGCCGCTAGCTTCTGGCCCTTGGCCTTAGTCAGCTTATTGCGCCGGCTTTGGCGGCGTGATGTCTAGCGCGAAGGTTTGGGTCTGCTGGTTCTGGCCGCCGGCGACGGTCACCTGAATGGCGTAGGTCCCGTTGGGCGTGTTGGGCGGGCAGGAAAGCGTGATGGTGTTGATGCCCGGAACAAGTTTAGGAATGTCCGGACGGACGGCGGGCGGAATGCCTTCCAGCTTGAGGCTGAAGACTATGGGCTGGCTGCTGTCGATAAAAAGATCGAATGAGGTGCTGCCACCCTGCACCATGGTGGGCCGCGTGGGCGAGACACGCACGGCGAAATCGGGTCCGTAGAAGGGAGCGCTGGGCGCAGTGGTGGCGGGTGGAAGCGCGAACTGAAGAACGAACACGACGGGGAGCAGGAACCGCATGGGGGCTTACCTCGGCAGCTTTGGATGCAAGAAGCGGCAGAGATGTTGGAGGATCAACACCTTGGTGAGATCGCCGCAATCGCCCGTACGAAGATCGCCGTAATCACCGTAATCGCGCGGAATCGCCGGAATC
>JBAIYI010000033.1:0-7848 GCA_037915955.1 Terriglobales bacterium | reverse complement strand
TGTGGCGGAAAAAGAGAAGCTCACGCCGCAGCACGTCCGCGATGAAGTGGCCGCGGGAAAGATGATCATCCCGGCCAATATCAACCATCCCGAACTGGAGCCGATGGCGATCGGCGTCGAGTCGCTCTGCAAGATTAACGCGAATATCGGGAATTCAGCGATTACCTCAAACGTCGATGAAGAACTGAAGAAGCTGCACACGGCGGTACACTTTGGGGCCGACACGGTGATGGACCTCTCGACCGGCGGCGGCATTCGGGAAATCCGCGAAGCCATCCTGCGGCACTCGCCTGTGCCGATCGGCACAGTACCGATTTACGAAGCGGTATCGCGCGTGAAGCGCATTGAAGACCTCAGCGCCGACCTGATGCTTGAGGTCATTGAGGAGCAGGCCCAGCAGGGCGTGGATTACATGACGATCCACGCCGGCGTTTTGGTCCAGTATCTTCCGCTGGTATCAAAGCGCATCACCGGCATAGTGAGCCGCGGTGGCGCGATCATGGCGCAATGGATGGCCCATCACCACAAGCAGAATTTCCTTTACGAGCGCTTTGATGACATCACCAAGATCATGAAAAAGTATGACGTCTCCTACTCCCTGGGAGACGGCCTTCGCCCCGGCTGCATCGCCGACGCCAGCGACGAAGCTCAGTTCGCCGAGCTCCGCACCCTTGGCGAACTCACGAAGAAAGCCTGGCAGCACGACGTCCAGGTCATGATCGAAGGCCCTGGCCACGTGCCGCTCGACAAGATAAAGGAACAGGTCGACAAGGAAGTGGAGTGGTGCTACGGCGCGCCCTTCTACACCCTCGGCCCTCTTGTCACCGACATCGCTCCCGGCTACGATCACATCACCTCCGCGATCGGTGCGGCGATGATCGGCTGGCACGGTGCCTCCATGCTCTGCTACGTCACGCCCAAAGAGCACCTTGGCCTTCCGAACGAGAAAGACGTAAAAGACGGCATCATCGCCTACAAGATCGCGGCCCACGCCGCTGATGTCGCCCGCCATCGCCCCGGCGCTCAGGACCGCGACAACGCGCTCAGCTACGCCCGCTATACCTTCGACTGGGAAAAGCAGTTCGCGCTCTCGCTCGATCCCGAGACCGCCCGCTCCATGCACGACGAGACGCTCTCTGACGACTATTACAAAGAGGCGAAGTTCTGCTCCATGTGCGGCCCCAAATTCTGCTCCATGAACTACTCGCAGAAAGTGGACGAGTTTAATAAACAGGTTTACGGCGTGGAAAAGACAGACTATTCCCAGCTGGTCGAAAAAATCGCAGCGGCAAAATAGATCTTCCAGAATAAAGCTCACACCGGCAGCGTGACACTCGCTGCCGGTTTTCTTATGCAGGGCGCTTTTTGACCGTCTGTGGTATCTAAATGTGTTACGGGGGTGAATTATGGCAGCACCCATCCTTACCACTCCGGCCGCCGCCGGTCTTAAGAACGTCCTTTTCACCACAGACTTTTCAGAAGAATCGCTGAAAGCTTTGCCGTTTGCCGGCTCCATCACGCGGGCTTTCCGCTCCAAACTGCATCTGCTGCACATTGAGCCGGCTGCTCCGCTCACCGCCGGTCTGGCAGACACGCATCTCTATGAAGCGGCAGGTAAGAATGCTGCGGAACAACTCGCTTCACTTCGCAATTCGGCCGCAATCAAAGGCCTTGATCCAGCTCTGGTCCTGGCGGAAGGGGACATCAAGGCTCAGCTGCTGAAAACCATCGGCGATCGCCGCATTGATCTCGTCATCGCCGGAACGCGCGGCCGCACCGGCGTGCGAAAAATGCTGCTCGGCTCCGTACTCGAAGAAATGTGCCGCGCCAGCACCTGCCCCATTCTCACCGTCGGCCCGGACGCCATCTTCCACCCCGACGCGCCCTTCAAACGCATCCTGTTCCCCACCAACTTGTCGGAGGAAAGCCGCAAGGCCGTGCCGTACATCGCCATGCTGGCCGCGGAATTCGGATCGCGCCTGACCGTGGTCAACGTTGTTCCGGAAAATGAAGCCACCACCAGCGAGCCGAATTCGCTGGTCAGCACATTGAAATCGAAAATGGCCGAGCTTTTTGGGGCTGACCTGGAGAGGTTCAAACCTGACTATCAGGTGGTCTTCGGCAACACGGCGGATGCCGTGCTGCGCGTGGCCCGCGAGAGAAACGCCAGCTTGGTTGCCATGGCCATTCGCAACGCTTTCCGGCCCGGGATCCTGCGGCAGCGTACGGCATATCTCATCATGGCCGGCGCGCCTTGCCCGGTGCTTACCGTGCCATAAACCGCGATCCCTGCCGCGCGTTCACGTTTTTCGTTAGCAGGGCCATGCTTTCCGAATCCACAGCGACCGCAAGCAGGAGTGACCTGCTCCGCTGCACTCTCATTGAGCCGCGAACCACCAGGGTTCCCATTCCGGCGAGACGGCGATCGTTTTACTGGTCGAGATCTGAAATTTTCTTAGGCCCCGGCGGAGTCGCGTTCCGGGCCGCCGGTTTGGCTGCTCCGAACTGCCTTATCGTCACATCGCCACCGTGGGACGCGCTCGCCTTCGGCTGATCCAGCCGGCGGATCACCACATCATTCCCGATCCTCCGGGTGTTCCCGCTGTGCGACGCGCTACTCTGGCTCGATGCTGACCGAATTACCGGGCTCGGCCGGGCCACGGAGCCGCGCGTATTTGCCGGAGCCGGGTTCGCCGCCACCGGAGCCGCAGGGGCTGTGGCCGTCGTGGCCGCTCCGGTTGGCTTCAACGTCACTCCACCTGCATCCACCGTCACGCCCTTATATTGCTGGCCCACGCTTACTGTTTTCGAGATTGCGGGGCTTGCATGGAACGAGGCCACCGCAAGTCCAAGCACGAACAATGCGCAGGCTGCCGCCACTCCCATCAGCACGGCCTCCAGTTGCGGGCTGATGCCGCTGTGGAATGAGAATCCCATGTGCTTCTTGAAGAAGCTCGCCGCTCCCGCCGCGGCCGTACGGCGCTCAGTCTGGGGTTCCATCACAGGCTGTGCTTGCGGCGGCGCAGGCTGGCTCTCGGTCAGTCCGCCACGCTCACGCAGAAGTTCCTGCAACCGTACCGCTGCCGCTTCGCGCGCTGCTTCCAGCTCCGCGGCCCGCTGCACCGCCAATGATTTCCGCTTTTCCGCCTGCTCGTGCCGGATCTCACGCCGTGCCCGCAATTCTGCCAGCTTCAAATCAATCTGCTGGCGCAGCGCTTCTGAATTGCGCCGCAGCCATTCACCCGAACTCGCGGCCAGCGCCTTCCCTGAATTTAAGGCCGCTGCTGAAAGTTCGCGGGCTTTCTGCGCGTAGTCCGCCTGAGGCTCGGCCCGTTCGGTGATCGTCTCCCGCTCTTCGACGATTTCAGCTGATTCTCGTTGCTGAACAACACCTGTAGTGTCTACTGTTACCTGATCGTGCAAAGGCATCTCGCCGATGTCAGGGTTCTCCAGGTCCGCCGCAGAAGAATTAAGCTGCACAGCCTCTGGCCGGATCACTTCCGCGTGCTTCGGCAAAAGCTCGCTTTGGACCAGCGTTTCGGGCTGTACCGGCTCCATCACCGGCCCGACTTGCTCCGCTGGAGGAATCACCACGATGTCATCTTCTTGTGTCGTCGTAGCCAGTGCCGGCTCCGGCAAGGGTGCAAGTTCGCCCACGCCGGGAGAGACGGCCACATCGGCGCTCCACTGCACCGCCAGCTCCCTGGCGCGCTGCACTGCGTCTTCGTTGTTGCAGATTTCGAAATCGATCTCCAGGTCGGCAGGGGCGAGGCCCATATCGCCTGGACGCGTGACTTCTACTGTGTATCCGCGATGTTGAAGGTCTTCAGCAAGGGCGCTTGTGCGCTCGGGGAAACGGGTCAAAATACGAGCCACCGGCATGGGAACCAGCTCCGGGCCAGAAAAATATGGGACTTTACCCGACGGGCTGACTGGCTCAGCTCATGGGCACAAAGTGGCGTGTGTATTTTGACGCGAATTATACGCGGGAAGGTGCCAGGAAGGTAGTACGAAATTTCGCTTAGTCTTTTGCAGATTAAGACCGAGCGGGAAACCAATCGCGGGGAGATCGTCCGCGCCGGTTCAGCGGCCTAGTTTACGTCCGCAAAATCCATGCCGTCGGCGTACTGCAGTCCGGCAATCTGGCGGGCGTGAAACTGCACTTCAAGGTACGCGCGCAGGATCGCAATGTGCATTGACTCGCGCTCCGCCGGGTTCGAGCATTCCGTCCGGATCCGGTCCAGTTCCATATAACGATCGTGCGCTTCGACGAATTTGTTGACCACTGTGTTCATGGCGCTCCATTGTTCTAGGCATCAGTGTCTTCACGAATCGCTCAAAACACCTAGGAACAATCCTTTCTCTTCTTAGTCCGGTAACGTTACTTGAATAACGTTACCAACACCTCCTTTTTACGCTCACACCGGGAGCGTCACTGTGAGTCGTATCACACTGCTTGGAACTAAGCAGGAACTATTGCCTAAGCCCGGAGAGGACCATCCTCATGCACCGATTTCCCTCGCCGCGATTCCGGCGATGACGGCGATTTCGGGGCGATCTGCGAGACAATCGACTCTTTGATTCCCAAGCTTGCGTTATTCAAATACTTCTGGCCCGACGCAAACCGTTGCTCAGCGCATAATCCGTGTGGCACAGCCGCCCTCCGCTGTGCTGGTCGTTGCATGTCCTTGGGACCCGACATGCAGGTCAGGGGCTGACTCGTGACTGCTGAGTGCTGTTTGCTTTCTCCCCCTATATGTCTATATACCGATTTTTCAGATTTTGGGGACGCGTCTCCCGAAAAATATTTTTTTACTCCCGCAAAATTCCAACTCTGGGGACTCTGCTACCCTGCGGCGACGCATATTTCCACGTCCCCGATTTCCGGGGACGTTCTTATGGACACTTTTCGTGAACATCAACGCATCCTTGTTGGTGATGTCTGAGTTGAAAGCTTCCTCTCCCCCTGAAGGCTCCATCCCGAACTGAAGCCGAGGCTTGCTGGGGCTGAACGTGAGGGATCGGCTCCGCTGCAGCCTGGCGCGAGCCCAGATCACACCGGCTTTTTCATCCTTTCAGACCTGCAATACTCACCCGAGGAGGTTTCCCATGCTGCTCTTCGTTTGCGGACCCTTCGGCGGTGTTACCGTCCGCACTTCGCCTGTTCAAAGGTTATCCCTTCAGTCTCCATGCTGGTTAGGGGCTGATTGCTGATTGCTGAGTGCTTCTTTCCGATTCCGGCGATCCCGCTCTACCGTGGCGCCCTCTCCAGCGTCTCCGCCGCCCGATTCAGCGCGTCCGCCAGCGCCTGGATCTGATCGCCCGTCAGCGAAGCATTCTTAGCGTCGATCGCTTCATTCACGCCCGGTATCACCACGGCCGCATACCCTGTGTACTGCCCCGGCGCATAGATGGCGTGCCGGAACCACGGACGGTTCGGCAGGCCTTTTTGCAGCAGCAGTGCCCGCTCGGCCGCAATCAGGGTTTGGTTCAGCTTGCCGGCGTCCTGCGGAGGATTCTGCTGCAATGCCAGGGCTGCGGCTCCGGCAGCGGTAAAGCGTTTGGCCGCATCCAGCGCCTTGCTGAAATCAGGTGCGTTACTGCCAAGACTCTGCTTCGCTTTTTCCTGAGCCTGCTCGATGTATGCCGTAATCTCCTTGCCGTAGAGCTCGTAATCATAAGGGAGCACGTCGGCGGCAGACATATGCAGCGCCTCCAGCCCCAGCACCCGCGCCATCTCCTGCTCATAAACAAAGGTCGGATCGCCAAATTTCTTGAACCAGGCAAAGTTGTCGAACACGGAGTGATACACGCCGTAGTCGCCGCTCGAAGTTGCATCGGCGGAAGGAATACCCAAATGCTGGATGAACACGCTGTAATCTGAGCCGCTGCCCAGGTCCCCGACTGGAACATCGTTTTCCACCCGGGCATTGGCCCGGCGCCCCTGGTTGAAGTCAGGGCTGCGGCGCTCGCTTCGTTTGCTCCGCTCTTCTTTCCACTGCTCGTACACTGTGCCGCCCTTTGGGCTGGGCACAAACTTGGTTACCTCGCGTACAAAGCCCTTCAGGCTCGGCACCGCCGATGCGTTGAAGTTCGGCCCGCTCACCGCCACGTCCAGGTTGAAATATGCCACCGTATGGGCCAGCTGCTGTTCGAATTGCTCTCCCCACTCCGTGGAGCCAATCAGCCCTTCTTCCTCCGCATCCCAGCTGCAGAACAGAATCGTGCGCTCCGGCTTCCAACCGCTGTGCAGCAGCTCGGCCATTCCATGCACAGACTCGAGCATTGCCGCCGTGCCGCTGTTCGGGTCCACCGCGCCGTAAACCCAGGCATCACGATGATTGCCCAGCACCACCCATTCGTCTGGATATTTCGTCCCGGGAATTTTCCCGATCACATTCCAGATCGTGAAGTACCGGTAGGCCTGTTTGAGATGGATCTTCACCTTCACCGGTCCCGGCCCAACGTGATATGTAAACGGCAACGCGCCCTGCCACTCGCGCGGCGACTCTGGCCCTGCAAGGTTTTGCAGAATCGGTTGCGCGTCGGCATACGAAATCGGCGTGGTAGGGATCTTCGGCATGTCCGTCGCCTGGTCCGGCGGCACGCGTTTCGAGTCAGGCATATCCGGCAGGCTGGCAAAGCCTGGCGTGGTCGGGTCACCCGGATACTTGAACATGTACTGAATGGATCCGCGCTGCACACCGGTCGCCGGACGCCACGGGCCTTTCGGATACATATCGCCGCGGAAATATCCATCATCGATCGGATCGGAATAAATGATCACGCCCTTTGCGCCGTGCTCTTCCGCCACAAAGCTCTTCACCCCGCGGAAGTTTTGCCCGTAACGCACCAGCACAATCTTGTCTTTCACGTCGATCTTCATGTCCGCCAGCTTTTTGAAGTCCTCCGGCGAACCGTAATTCGCATACACTACCTCTGCCTCAACGTCGCCCGACGGAGAGGAACCGTTGAACGGCATCAGCACGCGCCGGTCATCCTGGAACGGATCGCCATCCACGTGCTCGCGCGTGGGCCCGTTCATTTTCACGCCCGCCGGCGCGGTCACGGAAACACTGATCTCCTCCGGACGGTTCATCCACACCCGATAGGGCACAATCTCCGTTTCCAGCCCTGCCACGCGGAACTGCTTTGCCACGTACTGCGCGGTGTTGAAGTCTTCGGGCGACCCCGCCACATGCGGCACCATGGTCAGGATCTTCAAGTGCTGTTCCGCCAGCTTCGTATCCGGCACCGTGAGAAATTTCTGATCGATCTCAAATTGCTTGGAAAAATCGCGGAAGCCAAACACCTTGGGCGTCGGGCTCTGGCTGTCGCTGGCTTGCTGCGCGAACGCCGTGAGGACGAAGATCGATATCACTAAGACGATCCTGGCGCGAAGCTGCATGTAAACGAGGGCCTCCTTGGGTCTGTAGCGGAAACCAGAAAGATTACACTACGCTGGCGAAATTTGCCTGCTGCATCAAGGAACTCAGAAGCGCCGCAGCCCACCAATAAAACTGCTGGTTTGTTGGTGTGTAGCACAGGCGCCTCGCCTGTGCCGCAAGAATGACAATCTTCGGCTGACTCAAGCCTGTTGCGAAACAGGGCGCCCGGAGACTCCCGGGAACCCATCTCGAATCCTCGAGCCGAGGCTTTGCTGAGGCGAGGGGTGAGAGATCGGCTCCGCTGCCGACGGACGTGAGCCACGATAATCGACGTGAACTCCCGGCGATGACCAGGGCCGTAACAGTGAGCCCCCTCCGAAGCCGCCCGTCCCCAACAAACCCTGCTGGTTTGTTGGTGTGTAGCACAGGCGCCTCGCCTGTGCCGCAAGAATGACAATCT
>JBAIYI010000756.1:0-10645 GCA_037915955.1 Terriglobales bacterium | reverse complement strand
AGGCCCGCGAACTGGCCCGGCAGCGACTCTCGGCTAGAGTCTAAGCGGCTCACCCGGTAGGCAGGGCAGGTCGTTTGCAGTTACAATAATAGAATCTGTAATTTATGCACTTTTTGTATCATCCAGCCTTCGCGGCCGTTTTGGCCTCTTCTCTCACTCAATGGATCCGAAAGCCCATTATTTATGTGGCTTCGGTGGTTTTCGTCCTCGGCGTACTCGTATTTGTCCACGAGTTCGGGCATTACGCGGTAGCCAAGCTGTTCAGGGTTCGGGTGGAGGTCTTCAGCCTGGGCTTCGGCAAGCGGATATGGGGTTTCCGCAGGGGTGACACCGACTATCGCATAAGCGTGCTGCCGCTGGGCGGCTACGTGAAGATGGCGGGTGAGAACCCGATGGAGCAGCACACGGGCGATCCGGGCGAGTTCATGAGCCACCCGCGCTGGCAGCGCTTCCTGATCGCAATTGCCGGGCCGGTGATGAACATTATTCTGGCGGTTGCAGTTCTGACCGGCGTTTACATCTTTCATCACCGGTTCGTGGCTGTTTTGCATTCCCCAGTGGACGTGCTATGGATCGAGCCGGGATCTCCGGCGGAAAAAGCAGGGCTGCAAAAGGGCGACCGTGTTGTCCAGGTGCAGGACGTTCAGAATCCCAACTGGGACCAGTTTTTGACCCGGGAAGCCATCAACGCCAATCAGCCGGTTGAAATTACCATCAATCGCGATGGACATACTCAAAAGCTAAGCATTACCCCGGAACCAAAAGGGCCAAACCGGATTGGGGATATCGGATTGATACCTCCGCCGGTCGTTGGGACGCTCGAGCCCGGCAAACCTGCTGATCGGGCGGGGGTCAAGCCCGGCGATACTCTGCTCGCTGTTGATGGCACGCCGCTCAAAGCGATCGGGGACCTGTCAGACAAGCTCCAGGATTCGAAATCCCAATCAGTGAACCTGAGCCTGCTACGCAGCGGACAGGAGATCACGCTGCCCGTCACGCCTGAGCTGCTGGATACTCCTGATTCACCAAAAAAGAAGTATCGGGTGGGTATTGATGCATACGAGGTGGAGCGGCTTCCGTTCAGTGCGGCACTGCCAACCGCCGTCAAGACCTGCCGCGAAAATTCGATGCTCATCTTCACGTTGCTCGGGCGGCTGGTTCACAAGCCGGATGACACGATCAAGCAGTTCAGCGGGCCGGTGGGAATCATGGTGGCTTCCGGCGAGGCCGCGAGCGTGGGTTTCTCCAGCCTTTTGGAATTGATGGCGATCATCAGCCTCAACCTGGCGATCTTCAACCTTTTCCCGATCCCGATCCTCGATGGCGGGCTGATGTTGATGCTGCTGATCGAAGGTATTATGCGTCGCGATATTTCGCAGCCGGTCAAAGAGCGGGTTTACCAGGCTGCTTTCGTCTTTCTGCTTCTGTTTGCGGCCCTGGTCATCTATAACGACGTGGCAAAGCAATTCCGCATGTAGCGTTCAGAGTTCATGAGTAAAGCGCCTGCTGCGAGCCGGCGTTTTCTCTTGCGGGATTCGGGTTTTACACGCGTTTCCGAAAACCGCCGAACCTATAAGGTAAACAACCGACATGCACCAAGGTTTCACCATCGCGTGTTGGGTGGAACCGTTTTTCTGTGGTACTTTAGCCCCTAATCGCCTTGGAATCCGTTTCCTCCTTCAGTTCCCCGAGGCATGTGCGGTCAATGATTTAAATATGGCGCTTGGCTTCGGCTTCAATAAAGCAAAGGTTCTGGCCTCGGCGGAGAAGTTTGTCCAGCAGGGCAAGCTGCCCAACGCCATTGCCGAATACGAGAAGATCACCAAGGAAGACCCCAAAGATCTCACCGTCCTGAACACAATCGGCGACCTTTATGCCCGGCTGAACCAGAACGAGCATGCCGCCATGTATTTCCGCAAGGTCGGCGACCAATATGCGCAGAACGGTTTTACGGTCAAGGCGATCGCGATCTACAAGAAGCTGAGCAAGCTTTCACCCAATAACAACGAGATCATCACCAAGCTCGCCGAGTTGTACACACAGCAGGGGCTGTTCAATGACGCCCGTGTGCAGTACATGCAGATTGCCGACGGTTACCTGCGGTCGGGAGACCACACCCAGGCTGCGCGCATCATGCAGCGCATCCTGGAACTGGATCCTGAGAACACGGCCACACAGGCGCGGCTGGCGGAGCTCTACGTAAAGCTGGGCAAGCGCGAGGACGCCCGCAATATCTATTACAACGCGGCGCAGTCGCTTTACGCACGCGGCCTCTTTGACGCAGCCGGGGAGGCGCTGAACAAGGTAATCACCCTTGATCCGGGCAACGCCGATGCATTGCTGCTGCGCGGCATGATTGCTGCCGATTCGGGCGATCACCTCAATGCCGCACGTTATCTCGAACAGGTACCCAATCTCGAGTCGAAGCCGGAAGGATTGAGCGCGCTGCTCCGCGCGGAAATGCAATCCGGCAACATTGAGAACGCAGAGAAAGCCGCGACCAAGCTTCTTATTCTGCATAAGGATTCCGGCGGCATCACCAGCCTTGCCGACTGGTGCCTGTCCCACAATCGCGTCAACGACGCAGTTCGCCTGGTCGAACGAAACTCTGAGCGGCTGTTTGCCGGTGGGCCAGCCGCTGCGCAGGAATTTCTCCGGCCCCTCCTGGATCGGGTAAAGGACAACCCCGAGGCGCTCAGCAGCCTGAATCGGCTGCTGGAGCACTCCGGTGACACCTCGCGCAGTGCTGAAGTCATGGAGATGCAGGCACACGCCTTCGCCCAAAAAGGGCAATATGCCCAGGCGCGCGATCTTTATAAGAAGCTCTCGCAGGTCGAACCGGAAAACAGCCTGCACGCACAGAATTACAAGCAGATGCTCGCCAAGCTGGGTGAGGATTCCGCTTCGCGCATTCTGAGTCCGGAAGAGGCTGCGCAGGCTTTCATGGTGGAAGAGCTGGACGAGGGCAATGCTCCTGTCCAGCAGAAATATGATCCGCCTACAGAGACCGCCATCGAATCAGCGCTTACTGACGCGGAGCTGTTCGTTTCCTATAACGTTCCTTCCAAGGCCATTCCACCACTCGAAGCCGCTCTGCCGCTGGCACCGCACGATGTGGCGCTGAACCAGCGCCTTGCCACACTGTACACCCGCGCGGAACGCTGGGCTGACGCAGCGCGCGTTTGCAGGACTCTGGCTCAGGTGTATCAGGAACTGGGTCACGAGAAGGAATCGGCGCGTTATGCCGAGGCAGCAAAGCGATACAGCCTGCGTGCAGGCAGCGGTTCAGGTACAGCGTCCACTGCGGCCGCCGCGGAACTGCCCACGCGCTCAGCATCAGGATTGATGGATCCGGCAGCAGTGCAACCGCAGGCTGCCGTCCATCCATTGCTGCAGGCTACACCTGCTCCGCCACCACCGGCCGCCGAGATGCCGATTGTAGCCGAGCCCTCGATCAAAGAATTCAGCTTCGATATGCCCGACCAGATTGTGGTTGAGCATGAAGTTGAGGTCATCCACGAAGGGCCGGCGCCGGTTGAGTTGGAGCTTTCGGCTGCGCCGCAGCAGGGGGTGGAAGTCGAGCCGGTAGCCCTGGCGCCGCAGGCAGAAGAAATTGATCTTTCCAGCGAATGGGAGAGTATGACCAGCGTTGAGATGGTGGAAGAAGCCGCGCCACCACCGCCCCCGGTTGCGCCTCCGCGTTCGCGTCCCGCAATGCGCGATCCCTTTGCCCAGTCAGCCCCAGTGCACGGAATGAAAACTCCGGCTCCGGAGCCGGAGATCGTCGAAGAACCAGAGGGCGGGTCAGGCGTCTGCTATCGCAACGACGAGAAAGTGCAGGAGATTCAGTTCTACATCTCGCAGCAGATGTGGCCTGCGGCCAAAAAGGCGATCGATGAGCTTTCAGAGATGTCGCCGGATGCGCCGGAAATTCCTGAGCTGATCGCGGCAGTGGCCGCCGGACAATCGCGGCCTTCGGCTACAACTCATGCCAGCGAGGCATTCGCGGGAACGGCGCTGGGTTCCGCCGCGAACGTCGATTTCCTGCCTCCACCGTTCGCCGCGCCTGCTCCGCCCATGCCCGTGATGCAACCGGAGCCGGAGCTTGTGGTTGAGCCGGAGCCGGTACAGTTTGAAGCAGAGCCGGCCGCATTCGGCGAGGCGCCCGCGGACAGTGCAGTAACCGAGCACATTTTTGAAGTCGAGCAGGAGACCACGCGCCGCATACCAAAGGCAGTGGCTGAGGCGGCGACGCAGCCAACTTTTGCCGAGCCTGCACACTCAACGGAAGACATTCTCACCGACTTCATCCATGATCTTGAGACCACTGATCTTGCCGACTTCGCGCCGAAGCCGAAGGCCGAGCCTGCTCATGCCGGCGCGCCGGCAGCCGCAACAAAGCCGGAGCCAGTTCCGGCGTCGTCCATCGCTGCCAAAGCGGAGCCCAAGCCTGCTTACAGCAATGGCGGAATGAAAGACGCCGAAGCGGCTTCCGTCCTGAATGACATTCTGGCCGACCTGCAGGACGAAACGGCAGAGCCCACGGAGAGCGAGGAAGATCCGGAGACGCATTACAACCTTGGCATCGCGTTCAAGGAGATGGGATTGCTGGACGAGGCGATCGGAGAATTGCAAAAGGTCTGCCGCGCCATTGACCAGGGGCACAAGTTCTCACAACCGATTCAGGCTTACACCTGGCTGGCGCAGTGCCTGGTGGACAAAGGCGCTCCCGAAGCAGCGGTCCGGTGGTACCAGAAAGCCCTTCAACTGTCCGGGCTGGATGACTCCAGCCGCAACGCCATTTATTATGATCTTGGCTCTGCCTATGAGGCCTCCGGCGACAAGAAGTCCGCGCTGGCCAATTTCATGGAAGTGTATGGCTCAAATATTGATTTCCGCGACGTGGCAAGCCGCATCAAAACTCTGAAATCCTGAACCCCAATTTCGCACCAGGAAAACTCCGGCGTTTGAATTTGACCTCCGCTAATCTCGAGAGCCCGGCAGGGCCGCCATCTGAGCAGGAAGAACAGCTGCCGCCTGTATGGCTGCAGCGCGCCTTCGTGGTGGTCTACGTTCTTTTCTGCATGACGCTTGGGCTCACGCTCATTGCATTACCCTGGGCGCCGAACTGGTTTGATCGCGGGCTGATCATGCGCTTCCCGTGGCTGCAGGGCATTCTGCAGAACGGTTTTCTGCGCGGCGCCATCTCCGGCCTCGGCGTGGTGGACATATGGCTCGGTGTCTTGGAGGCGGTACACTATCATGACCGCCGATAAGCGACCTTCCAGCCCTGAAACAGAGCGCTTCGAAAAGAATCTCCCATGAGTAACGGCAAGCAGAAAGATCCCGAAAACGATCAGAGCTTTGAGCCCGGGCAACTGGACCCGGCGCAGCTCGCCTATTTGAATCCTGACTTCCTCAACAGTCCTGATGGTCGCGTGCTGCGCATCATGTCAGAGTACGTGGAGCCACTGGCGCGCTTTCGTCGCGAGAAGATTCAGGACACGGTGGTCTTCTTCGGCTCCGCCCGCTTCGCCAGCCTCACGCAGGCGGAAGAGAAGCTCACGAGCCTGAAGAACGGCGAGTCCCGCGGCAAGGTGGAGGAAAAGTTCACCATCCTGGAAAAGCCAGGATCGGCGAAACCGGCTGCGCCTGAGCAGCAGCCCGGTGGCAAAGACACAGACCAGCTTCAGGCAGCGCTCAAGCGCGCCCACGCCGGAGTGCAGATGGCGCGCTACTACGAAGAGGCGCGCCAGCTTGCTCACATGCTGACCGACTGGAGCAGCCAGCTTCCCGGACGCCGCCACCGCTTTGTCGTCACCTCCGGTGGAGGGCCCGGCATCATGGAGGCCGCCAATCGCGGCGCGCGTGAGGCCAATGGCAAGACAATCGGCCTGAATATCCGGCTGCCCTTTGAGCAGTACCCCAACCCGTACATCACGCCAGAGCTCAACTTTGAGTTTCATTACTTCTTCATGCGTAAGTACTGGTTTGCCTACCTGGCCAAGGCGCTGGTGGTATTCCCCGGCGGCTTTGGCACGCTGGACGAACTTTTTGAAATCCTCACTCTCGCGCAAACTCATAAACTGGCCAAGAAGATCATCGTTATCGTCTACGGCAAGGAGTACTGGAGCCGTGTGCTCAACCTGGAAGCACTGGCTGACTCAGGCGCCATCTCGCCTGAAGACACCCAGTTATTCTCCTTCTGCGACACGCCGCAGGAAGCCTTTGACTGCCTGCGCGAAGGGCTGACGCGATACCATCTCGAACCGCAGGTGGTGCGTCCGCCCGCGGATGAGGGGCCGGAGATCGCCAAGACGCTGCCCTAGGGAATCCCCCAGTCCATGCCCCAAAGTACTTTAGACTCCCCGCTCCGGCCGGGTAATAATCGGGTTGTTGAGTACTGATCCAATGGAGCTGTAAAGCTATGAAACTTATGAAGTTAAGCTTCGCCCTTCTGCTTGCGTTGGCTATTGGCGGAGCTGTGCCTGCAATGGCCCAGCACGACCGCGACGACGACCACCATGGCCGCGATAGAGATGATGATCGCGGGCCCGGCCACGGCCATGGAAAAGGCCACGCCTACGGACATTACAAAGATCGCGACCATGATGACTGGGACGACCATCATCGCGAGGGCCATTACGTCCGCTACGTTGAGTACCGGGGGCACCATCGCATTCCGGAAGATCATTTCCGCGCGCACTTTGGCCGCGAGCACCGCTTCGTGGTACGTACGGTTGTAGTCGAGGGCCGTCCGCGCTTCCAGTATGACGGTTATTGGTTCGTAGTCGGCCGGCCAATGCCGCGCGGCTGGCGTGAAGATGAGCCGGTTTACGTGGACTACATAGACGATCACTACTACGTTTGCAGCCCGGCCCATCCCGGCGTCCACATTTCGGTGGACATCCTGTAACTGAGTTTTCAACCTGAGTTAATGCCGAAGGTCAGACCCGTGCGCAAGCATGGTCTGGCCTTTGTGCTTTCCGGCGCACCCTCCTTTTGTAACAAGCCGCAAAATTGTCTATAACAATCAACGCAGATCCTGCTTTGCATGCCCGCGTTTGCGCGACCAAAACGGCCTGTACCCCAATATGTTGCTTTGGCTGTGCTCTTCCTGATCACAGCGATCTACCAGTACAACAACATCCATTTTCGCCAGCCGAACTGGTTTGGGGAGGCCCCGGCATACCGGCCCTTCGTGGTGCTGCCAGCGAGCAGGGTGAGCCATAAGCCCGCGGGTTCGGTCGGCTTTTTGACCCCCGATGCTCATCAGGCAGGAATGACTTACGACGATATCGTTGTCGCCATAAACGGCAGGCCGCTTACGGGAAAAGCTGTTTACGGCGAGGAAATGAACAAGACCGCTCCTGGCGGCGTGCTGGGAGTGACGGTGCGGCGGTACGAACATGCGAGCGATAAGTCGAGAGCCGCCGGCGTGGAAAGCGGACAGGTTACGAACGGGGCCAGAGTCGAGACGAGCCTTCGTATTGCGCGGCCACTTAGTGACGCTCATTTTGCTTCGAATTTCCTCCAGACGTTCATTGTCGTGATCATGCCCTGCCTCGTGGTGCTGCTGGGTTTATGGGTGGCGAGTGTACGACCTCGAGATCCGCGCGCCTGGCTCGTGCTCGCTGCCACTTCTGTTTACGGTGTTCTCTTCTATCCAGGAGCAGAGTTCTGGCCGGCGGGAGTGCGCGAATGTGCTGAAGGATTGCGCGCCAGCCTCACCGCCAGCCTTCCCATTTGGCTTTTTCTGTTTGGGATCTATTTCCCTGAACGCTTTTCGGCAGAATCGCGGTGGTCGGCAGTCACGCACTGGAAATGGATGGTCGTCCTGCCTCTCGGATTCTTGTCAATGTGGGTTGGCATCACGAGCGCGGTCAACATGGATAGCTATGACTTCGCGGCTCGTCATCTTCTCATGCCGGGCAGCCTGTTTGATTTCGGGGGGATTCTCGGCTATCTCGCGGTGGTTGCGGCGTTCCTGTTCCTGGCAGCGAAATACTTTCTCGCGGCGTCCCCGGATTCCAGACGCCGCCTGCGTATTCTCTTTCTTGGATTGCTGATCGGCCTGGGCCCTTACTATTTCACTGAGCTGCTGAGCCGCATCGGCCATTACTCGTTTGAGCAGGAACACCAGCACACTGCGTGGATCACCTATATGCTGATCTTCCTCTTTCCAGTGGCGCTGGCTTACGTAATCGTTGTGCACCGCGCCATGGATGTCCGGCTGGTGCTCCGCCAGGGGCTGCAATACGCACTGGCACGCAATGGCATTTTCGTGATCCAGGCCCTGATGGCGGGAATTGCTTCCTATGCGGCATTTCGGCTTGCCTCAGACTCCTCGAACCGAGTCGTCAAGTTGATGATCGTGGTTGGCAGCGTTGGCTTGATGTTCGGTTTGCGGCGGGCGGGGAACCGGCTGCGGAGCTGGGTCGATCGTCGCTTCTTCCGCGAAGCCTACAATGCCGAGCAGGTGCTCAGCGAACTGAGCGATCAGGTACGCACCATGGTTGAGCCTCAGTCACTGCTGGAGACCGTGGTGGCGCGTGTTTCAGAAACGCTGCACGTTCCCCGGATGGCTGTGCTGCTGAACCAGGGAAATCCTTTCCGACCGGTATATGCGGTGGGTTTCGAGGGACTGCAAGACTTTGAGATTCCGTCCAACTCCGCCACTGTGCAGCTTCTTAAGCGCGAAAAGGAGCCGTTGCGGGTCTATCTGGATGACACCGACTCCTGGGTGTACAGCGATAGCTCTGAAGCTGAGCGCGCACAACTCGTTCGCCTGCATCCCGAACTGCTGCTGCCGCTTTCTGTCCGCGACAAGCTGCTGGGATTCATCACCCTTGGACCGAAACTTTCAGAAGAGCCTTTCACCGGCAGCGATCTTCGTCTGCTCAAGTCGGTTGCTTCGCAGACTGGGCTTGCGCTGGAGAATGCGCAACTGATGGCCGCGATCACCGAAGAGGTGGCACAGCGCGAGCGCCTGAATCGCGAGGTTGAGATCGCCCGCGAAGTACAGGAACGTCTCTTTCCACAGGAGCTGCCGCCGATTGAGGGACTCGACTACTTTGGCGCGTGCCGGCCGGCGCTGGGCGTGGGCGGCGATTACTACGATTTCCTTGCTTTATCCGGAGGAGAACTCGGCATTGCCATTGGCGACGTCTCAGGCAAGGGTATCGGGGCGGCGCTTCTCATGGCCAGCTTGCAAGCGTCACTTCGCGCTGAGGCCTTGCGCACACCTGACGAGCTTGCCCCTGTGGTGAGCAACGTGAACCGGCTGGTGTATCAGTCCTCCACGAGCAATCGGTACGCAACGTTCTTCTATGCCCAATACCAACCGCGCACTCGAGAGCTCACCTACGTGAACGCTGGGCATAACCCGCCCATGCTCTTCCGCCGATCAGGTGCAGAGTGGCAAGTGACTCGCCTCACTGCGGGAGGAACGGTTGTGGGGCTGCTAGAGAGCTTCCCTTACCAACAGGAAAAAATCCAGATGCAGGTTGGCGATCTGCTGATTGCCTTTACTGATGGCATTAGTGAAGCGATGAACCCCGCAGATGAAGAATGGGGCGAAGAGCGCCTGGCCGAGGCCGTGAAAACCTGCGCAACCTGCTCCGCACACGAGATGCTGGAGCACCTGATGCAGTCTGCTGACGCATTTGCCGCGGGCGCAAAACAGCACGACGACATGACCCTGGTTGTGTTGAAAGTGGTGTGAAACTAGAGCTATCTCATAAATAACTTAAGGTGGCTGCGCCCGGTTCGCGGCTGTTAATTGATTGCCCTCCCGGCTTCTCTCTTGCGTGTTGAATTTCGCTTTTCTTAACCGTGTAGCGCAGGCACCTCGGCTGTGCCGCAAGAATGATGATCTACCGTCGCAAGTTGCCGCACATTGAAAAGACGGCGGCTCGTAGTTCGTCACAATCCATACAAGAGACGATCTGACCTTGAATGATGGGGCGAAGTCGCTGGTCCTTGACCATTGTTTGTACGACGACGCAAAGCGCTACGAAACTGGAGTCGGTTTCGCACAGGCGAGGCGCCTGTGCTACAAAGCGATTACCCCAATCGAGCCATTTATGAGACCGCTGACAGTTTCTAATTTCTCCGATAATCCGAGCCACTCTCCTCGAACCATCCGGCCTCCTTGCTGATCAGCATCAATCCTCGCCGTCCGCGTCATCAGCGGTAAAGCATTCTGTGGTTAGATAGAAGGAGTGCTCCAACTCGCCAACGCCGGAAAACGCTTCGGGCCCAAGATCCTGTTTCAGGGACTGGACTGGCTCATCACGCCGCAAGACCGCGTTGGCCTGGTGGGCGGTAATGGCACGGGGAAATCCACGCTGCTGAAAGTGCTCGCCGGGATCGAAGGCCTGGACGACGGGGAAACCAACCGCCAGCGCGGGATCCGGAGCGGCTATCTTCCGCAGGATGGACTCTCGCTTTCCGGGCGCAGCGTCTTTGCCGAATGTCTTTCCGTCTTTGACGAAGTCCACCAGATGCAACGCGAGATGGAAGAGCTTTCGCAGCGCATGGCGGAGGTGGACCACTCCGGGACGGAGTACCAGCAGATCTCGGAACGCTTTCACCGTCTTCAGGCGGAGATCCATTCACGCGACGGCTACAACCTTGAATCCGA
>JBAIYI010000153.1:0-3003 GCA_037915955.1 Terriglobales bacterium | reverse complement strand
CATTCCCTCCGCCAGAACCCAAACCTTTACCGCCAACCTTCTGCGTGGAGGTATGCGGGATGGCGGTGAAATCGCCGGACCAGAGCAGGCGGCCGGCGATACGAGATTGGCCGTAGACAATGGGGAGAACCTGGCCGTAAGAAGAAGTCTGGACGCGGAGCGCGGAGAGCAGATTGGGTTTTGCGGCGAGCGATTTTTTTCCGCCGGATTTGCCGTTAATGAGACCCACGTTAGCTCCTTCGCCAAGAGCTCTTCACCGCGGAGACGCGGAGGCGCGGAGAAGAGCAAAAGAAAAACCTTACCGCTGACGACGCTGATTGCACGGATGACCACTGATCAGAAAGGGCACTGAAGCGTGAAGAACCTGGTTTCGCGGCCGAGAAGGTCGGCATCACGTGTCGCGTCGCTGAGGACCACTCCATGTGGAATGCAGCTATGGATGATCAGGGGCCAGTCGAGGACGATGGCGCCGTGAGAGAAAGTCCGGCCGAAGCGGAAGATCGCGAGATCGGCGCGCTGGGGCGGAGCGGGGACTTCAATTGCGAAGCGCGCGAGTTCTTTGAGGTAAAGCTCTTCCGAATGGTGCAGATGCCACTGCACGGAGTAGGCAGGTGGGCGATAATCCGTGGGTAAAATGCCACAGCTTTGAAAGACAGCCAACGGAAACATAGCGCAATCAGCCCCGGCTCCGCGTACGGCCGCGCGATGATGATAGGGAGTACCGAGCCAGGTCTTAGCGGTCGTGATCACCTGCTTACGCTGCTCGACGCTGAGCGAGACCGTCGGGTGGTAAAGCTGCTCGTCAGTAAGCATGGCCATCTCCCGAGGCGCGCGGGACCTGACGAATGAGAAACGGCTGCACCGGCCCAAAGGCGCGAATTCCGGCGCGCATCGCGTCGTTGTAAGTGGCATGGAATCCGGCGAAGCACTGCTTGCCGAGCAGGGCAAACTTGCCGCCATGCTGCCGGGCCCAGTGAGCCGCGTTCACCTCAAACATGCGGACTTCTTCCGCCAGGAATTGTTCGGTCTGCTTTTCGATCTCTGCTTGCAGGATCATATGGCGGTCTCCGGAGAGGGTATGTAGGGGAAACCTTCAAAGTTGGCGAGGTTCACGAACTTGGTGGTGCAGGTCTGTTGTGTCTTGTCGCAGCCGGGGTAGGCGGTGAACGTATCGCCCGCCGCCGGCACAAACGGCAGCGGCGAGTTGAAAAAGAACTGCTGCCCGGTGTACTGGCGGATGGCTTTCAGCAGTCCGTTGTTGACGCCGGACGTAAAGAGAATTTGGCCGTTGTCGTAAAAATGGTCCGGCTGCGCGGAGAGTGAGATGACTTTGTTTACTGTGCTTCCCGACTGGACCACCAGACTGGCGGCGAATCCGGCTTTGCTCAGGCCACAGCGCGCGTCGAAAAGCGTATTGGTGCAGTTGGGCTGGAGCACCAGGCTGGGAACCGGCTGCTGCAGCAGATGAACCAGCGCGTTCACGCTGAGCTTGGCCGTGGTACGGCTGACTTCTTCCACTTCGCCGATCATGCCGGAGAAGCGGAGCACAGTTCCGATCTGCTGGCCTGAGCAGTCCATAAAGAGGCGATCAATGCGGAGCGTCGCACCGTCGAAGCCTCCGGTCGCGATGAGCTGAAGCAGCGGTACCCCGTTCACCAGATCGGTGACGCCGGCGGTGATTTCGAGATCGAGCGCCGTCACGTCCAGGCCGATTTTCTCTTCTATGTGGGACCGTTTGATATGCGGCGGGCCGGTCAGAAACACATTTCCCGCGACCGTGAGCGAGTTGTCCCAGGTGGTCCAGCGAAGCACGGTCCCGCTGAGCAGCGTGATGGTAAAGAGATCTGCCATGCGGAACTGGGTGTTGGTCTGGAGAAAGGTGATGAGATTGTTGGAGTTGAGATTGGTTGGTGTCTTCACTGAAACCTCTTAACAACAAAGTCGTAACAAACGGGGCGTTCTCAAACGAGTACGAAAATGGGATTTGTTGGCGCTCCGCTTCGCTCCACCCCAACGCGCCAAGACCGGGTGCGTTGGGGACCCCGGTGTTGGTCGCTCCGCTTCGCTGCGCGACGGGCCTACGGCGTAAGGATGTAATTCGTTGCTCGCTTACCCAGCCCTTATTCCTCAGCTCGCTCACGCTCGCCTCGGAAACGGACTGGGCTACCATATTCCGCGCCACCGGCGCTCGGCCCTCGCGAGTGACAGACCCTGTTGACTCCCGGTTGCATTTACAAGAGAGGACACGAAGATGCACGAAGGATTAAAGTGCAAACCTTCCTTCGTGTTCCTTTGTCCTTTGTGGTTGAGTTCTGATTATTTCCTGACCGAGATCAGCTGCACTTCCTTGCACTCATACAGGTTGAAGTAGAAGTTCGACAGCTCGAGTCCTTCCTTGCCGCTGCGGGAAGAACCGGTGTGAAAGCGTACGCGGTGGAGCATGATGAAGTCGGCCGTGATGCTTGCGCCTGCAGCGGGCGCGACCGTGAAAGTTACCAGGCCGTTTGCGATAGTGAAGTCACTTCCCTGCTGCTTCGCGACTCCGTTCAGGTACACAGTCGCGGTCTGGTTCATGGGATTCTGCACAGCTTCCAGAAATCCGCCGATGTTGCGCACAAGCTGAAAGCTTTTGGTCATGCCATCGCCGAGGCCAATGGGCTGGCCGGAATAGACCGAATCTTCCAGACGGCCGGTCAGATCGGATTCGTTCAGAAGAAAGTCGTCAAATTGGCCCCCTCGGGCGAGGAAGAAGCCGACCAGGGTCTCCAGTGGGGTCTGTTCGTTTTCATCGCGGAACCGTGGGTCGTTGAGCAGGTATTCGTAAGAGAGCGTGAACTCCCAGATTGGATTAGCAAAATTCTGAATGCGGACTTCGCGCCCGGCCAGCGACTCCTGGATTTCAGTGGAGAAAGTCGGCGTCTTTTTGATGGTCCAAGCCAGGCCACGGATTTTGGGAAAGAGTAAATTGCTCATAGAAATAAAAAAGCCGCCCGCAGGCGGCAA
>JBAIYI010000648.1:0-12270 GCA_037915955.1 Terriglobales bacterium | reverse complement strand
ATGTGAGTCCGTGAGTATCAGTTCGAGCCAGACGGTTCCGGGATAGAGGTCGCGACTGCTGATGGTGACCGACATGGCGCGACAGCAATCCAGCCGGACAGGCTCACTCAGCAGTTGATGAGCTTCCATCAGGAGCGGCAGGTCATCAGAAGAGCGAAGACCAACCAGTTGCGGTTCTGCCTTGCTTTTCGCCGAGTCCTGCGGAGGACGATCATACGGAGGCTTATAGAACCAATAGACGCCTTGAAAGGGGAGCTTCAGTGGCTTGGCCCTCCCCGCGGTGATCTCAGGCCGCAGCAGTGGTGGAGGCGCCAGCATGATGACCTTTTCCTCCTGCGGCGACATGATGACGCCGTTGAACATGCCGCCGTGGGAAAGGCTGTTGGGATCACTGGGCGGCGAGGCGTAGGCGACCCTGGGAAGGACAGTCCGGCTGCCGAAAAGCAGCCGCAGGATGAAATTGCCGACCACGTCGTTGGCCTCAAATCCGGTGGTCGATGCCAGATAGCGCATGAGGCCGGTGATAGTGACCAGAATTGCCAGGACAGTCGTCGCAACGAATCGCGAAATGCCGCGCCATGGCCGCGGGCCCGCAGCTTTGCCGCGATAGATCCACCAGACCAGGATTCCTCCCGTGGCTCCGGCAAAGCCGGCCGTTTCCGCTTTCGCTCCCATGGTCCACGCCAGCGCCGCAGCGTGAGAGCAGGCTGCGGCGGCGAATGGCCACAGCGAGCGACGGGCATGCCGAAGAGTTCCGAACATCTGGCACTCCGCACCGGGTCTGGCTTGCCCTTCAGACTGATAAACAGCTCCCAGCCTTGCCAATGCCGTGGCGAACATTAGCCCCGGGAGGAACATGAAGGTATTATTTTCGCGGAAGAACAGGAGCAGGGGCGGCATCCAGACGGCTACCAGAGACACCTGCCACACATCGGGCAAGAACTCCGGGCGCAGATGCTCCGGCTGAAAGCGGCTGGCCAGCCAGATAGTGGAAGCGCTCGCGGCCAGGACGAAGAGAAGAGTGGCGCAGGTCCAGACCAGAATCCCGGCCAGTGACCGGAAGCGATGCAGCTCAAGCGGCGCCCAGATGGAAAGTCCGGCGGCAACCGTGAGTCCGTTCAATGCCGGCAGCCACGGCGAAACCATGCTCTGCTGCCCCACTGCTCGCCAGTTGACTGTCACAGTCTTCCAGCCTTTCTTTTTCTGATCGCAGGTTATAACAAATCTTGCAAAGCGTGACGATGCAATCGTAACGACACCAGCACCGAGCTGAGTGTTCCGAAGCGCCAGAATTTGTTCGTGTCGGCGAGCATCTTGCAAGCTACAATCAGAATATGAACGTGTTCAATATTTGCCGTGCTGAATCTCCGTTGGGTCCGCTTCTTATTGGTTTCGCCTCCGGGTCATTGACGGCAATCATCGTGTCGGCCTACTTGCCGATAGCAATGTTTCCGTTCATTGCTGTTCCCTTCGGATTGGCGACGGTCGCGCTGGTGTACCTGAGGCGGGGCGAATGCTCAGGATGGAAAGTCGCGGCCCTCTTACCCTTATCGATGGCTGCTTACTGGATCGCCCTGTATGGCACCGGGTATCTGTTAGACAAATTTCCGCAGATTCCAAATGGAAGTACATACACGGGCTCGCTCGTGGTTTTCAGCATGGCTGGGTTCATAGGCGCGTTTGCGATCACTCTCGCGATCGTCGCAATGTTTTCAGGCAACAACACCGGACGTATGTTGGTGAGGTCAGTCCTTTGCAGCCTCTGGGGCGGATTGTCAGGATTAGTGGCGGCGGCAATCCCGATGGCGATAGGCATCGCGATGCGGCGCATGGGGAGGGCAATGGAGGGCACAATCTGGGACAAGATTTTCAATCCATTTGGCCTGGCATTCCTTTTTTGGCAGACGGCGATGGCGCTGGTAATTTTCAGGATAGTGCCGGAGGCCTCCGTCATGGAAACTGGGGACGGCAGGTCGCTGAGCCGGTCGCGACAGATACATATTGAAGATTTATAGCCGGGAGGGTTTGATACGCGGCGGTGCTGAGTCTCTACACTGAGAACTTAGCGGATCTTAAAGTACAGTGTGAGGATGGGAACCCTTCGCTCTGCTCGGGACTGAACACAGAGTCAAAGCTAAATGCCCGCAGCCCGGTAATTGCTGTATAAGGGTAGGGATCCCTCGCTCCGCTCGGGAAAGAAACAGCATGACCGAACCCTCCACGCCATTGATGCGGCAGTATGCCGCCATCAAGAAGGAACATCCCAATGCCCTGCTCTTCTTCCGTCTGGGCGACTTCTACGAATTGTTTTTTGAAGACGCGGTGGTGGCGGCGCGCGAGCTCCAGATCACGTTGACCTCGCGCAATAAGGAAAAAGACCAGGCCATTCCGATGTGCGGCGTGCCCTATCACTCGGCCGAGGGGTACCTTTCCAAGCTGCTGCGAAAGGGCTTCAAAGTGGCGATCTGCGAGCAGATGGAAGACCCTAAGCTGGCCAAGAAGCTGGTGCGGCGCGAAGTGACGCGTGTGCTCACGCCGGGCACGGCGATCGATTCGAGCGTAGGCGCGGAGGACAACAATTTTCTGGCAGCGCTGGCTCGGGCTTCAGGAGCAGTGGGCCTGGCGGCGCTGGACCTCTCCACCGGGGAGTTTCGGGCGACCGAATTTCGAGGCCCGGAAGCCGAGCGACGCATTCTGGAAGAACTGCAGCAGCTTCGTCCTCGCGAGGTTCTTTATCCCTCTTCCCTGCCGTTATTTGATCGAGCGCCGTCTGATGCCTCACCTCAGGATGCTGCGCCGCAGCCTGCACTGCAATCGGCGGGCGAGCGAGCGCGCTTTACCGAGACTCCACTGGAAGACTGGGTGTTTTCGGCCGACTACGCCGTTCCGCTGCTGGAGAACCAGCTCGGCGTGATCTCACTGGAAGGTTTTGGACTGCAGGGCAAGCCTGCGGCAGCCACGGCGGCCGGCGCGATCCTGCATTACGTGCGCAGCACGCAGAAAGGCGCTCTGCAGCACGTGGACCGGATTGGCTTCTACGATCGCCAGGAGCACTTGGTTCTTGACGCGGTAACGGTTCGCAACCTCGAACTTGTCGAGCCTTTGTTCGCCAACACCGGAGCCGAGGTCACGCTGTTCCGCGCTATTGATGCCACTCTTACGCCAATGGGCAAGCGGCTGCTACGTGCGTGGATGCTGCGGCCATCGATCAATGCAGAAGAGATCGAGCAACGGCTCGACGCGGTGGAAGCGGGAGTAAAAGAGTTCATTGCGCGTGAAGAGCTGAGGCGGGCGCTGGAGGGGGTGCTCGACATCGAGCGGCTGCTGAGCAGGGTGACACTTGAGACTGCCAATCCCCGCGATGTGCTGGCGCTGTGCGCGAGCCTGAACCGGATCCCGCTGGTGCGGACGGCACTGGCGAGATTGCATTCGGCGCGTTTAAGCGAGCTGCATTCGCTGCTGGATGAAATGGCCGATCTGCGGGAGCGCATCGAGAAGACGATTGTGCTCGAGCCTCCGCTCACGCTGGCGGACGGCGGCGTGATCCAGCCCGGTGTGGACGCAGAGCTGGACGAGCTACGCAACCTGAGCCGCAACAGCAAGCAATACATCGCCCAGATTGAAGAGCGCGAGCGCAAGCGCACCGGCATTGGATCACTCAAGGTCAAATTCAATAGCGTTTTCGGCTACTACATTGAGATCAGCAAGGCCAACCTGCATCACGCGCCCACGGACTACGAACGCAAGCAGACGCTGGTGAATGCCGAGCGCTTCACCACGCCTGAGCTTAAAGAGTACGAAGCCAAGGTGCTGGATGCGCAGGAGAAAATTGTCGAGATTGAGCGACGGCTCTTTGCCGAGCTGCGTTCGGCGATTGCGGCGGAGGCGCGGAGGATCCGGCAGACGTCGCTGGCGCTGGCCGAGGTGGATGTGCTGGCGGCACTGGCGTTTATCGCGCAGAACCGGGGTTACTGCCGGCCGGCCTTCATTACGCAAACCGCTCGAGATTCTGAGGCAGCCGAAAATCATTTGGCGCCTGACGCTGTCTCGCGTAACGGGACCGGCGAACTGGAAATCGTTGAAGGACGGCATCCGGTTTTAGAGCAATCCGACCTGACCGGCAGCAATGATCGTTTTGTGCCGAACGACCTGTTTCTGAACTCCGGATCGCACTCCATCCTGCTGATCACTGGGCCGAATATGGGCGGCAAGTCAACCTATCTGCGGCAGACGGCTCTGATCGTGCTGATGGCGCAGATGGGCGGCTTTGTTCCGGCGCGCTCAGCAAGGCTGCCGGTCATTGACCGCATCTTTACCCGCATTGGCGCGTCAGACAATCTGGCGCGCGGCCGGTCGACGTTCATGGTGGAGATGACTGAGACGGCGGCAATCCTGAACACGGCCACGCCCCGGTCGTTGATTCTGCTGGATGAGATCGGCCGCGGCACGGCGACCTATGACGGCCTGGCGATCGCCTGGGCGGTGATTGAGTACATCCACTCAAGCAGCCGGGCCAAGACGTTGTTCGCCACGCACTATCACGAACTCACAGAGCTCGACCGGCTGGAAGGCGTGAAGAACTTTCATGTTTCGGTGAAAGAGAATGCCGGCGGGATTGTATTCCTGCGCAAGGTTGAGCCCGGAGCGGCGGACCGCAGTTACGGCATTGAAGTGGCCAAGCTGGCGGGGCTGCCGCCGGAAGTGATCGGGCGGGCGCGGGAGGTGCTGCACGAGCACGAGAACGCCGAGCACGAGGCCACGGCTCATCTCTCGCCCGGAGCGCACGAACCTGAGCCCCAGATGCAGCTGACGATGTTCACACCGCTGTCACAGAAGATTGTGGACCGGCTGCGTGAAGCGGACATCAATCATTTGACTCCGTTGGACGCGCTCAACCTGCTCAGCGAGTTGAAGAAGCAGCTGGGATGAGGCAATTGCCAAACCCAATTGCTAACATTGCCAGCCAAGATTGAAAGCTAAAGGGTTTGGAAGGCTGCCGCTGCCCCATTGCGTCGGTGCACGTCCGGGGTGATCTAGCAACTAAGAAGCTGTGACGTGAATGAATTAGGCAGGCTGCTACCGGTTCGGTCTGTTGATTGAACCGGGTTCTCTCTTGGGTGTTGAATAAGCTTTGTAAACTGTGTAGCACAGGGGCCTCGCCTGTGCCGCAAGAACGACAATCTAGCTCCGCAAACTACCGCACATTGAAAAAGACGGCGGTTCGTATTTCATTACCTTCCTACAAGAGACGATCTACGCTGAATGATTGTGAGAAAGCCTAAACGCAAGCAGAAGATCAAAGATCCACCTCAATGGAGAGTAACCGGCACAGGCGAGGCGCCTGTGCTACAAAGCGTGTTCCCCGATTAAGTCGGGCAGTTGTGAGACAGGTCCAGACTGCAAGGGCGCAATCAGTTGATTGAGGTATGAAGGGCATTTCTAGGGCAAACAAAAGGTGATATCATGGCACGCACGGCTCAGCGCCGGGGCTTGCCTTGAGGGGAGCCTGAACGCTATTTGAAAACCAAATCGAAAAAGCGAGCCTTTGGCCCTTGGCCTTTAGCCGTTAGCTGCAAGGGTGGAGATGTTTTCTGAGTGGTAAACCTGCACGATCAGCGGAGAGGGTTCTGAACCCTTGGGTGACCCAGACAAAAGCTTGGGTGACCCTGTGGAAAACTCTGGGTGACCCAGTGGAAAACGTTGGGTCACCCAAGGGTCGAATCCAGCTAAGTGCTTTTGTCTGCAACAAAAGTGGCGAAAATAGGGGGCGACCCCCTTCTAAGGTTTGCTGGGAAGTAACTCTCTTAGGTTGTTTCCCTACCAAGTTCGCTCCGCGTATTCGGCCGAGGCCTCTAGGCCAATCCTGCCGCCGGCAGCGAATCGTACCAGACCGCAATCGTCATGGGAATTATCACCAGGCACGGAGAAATGAAAAGTCGAGTGGTCGGGGGCTCGCGCCAAGCAGCAGCGGCGCCGACCCCTCGTCGTGCTCGCCTCACAAGTTCGGCTACGCGCTCGCTCGGGGTGGGTCCTTGGAAGGAGGGGGCTTCGTCGACGACTCAAGAGGGGGGCACGGATGCTTTCAAGCCATTTAGGACGAAATCTGCAGCTTCGTATAATCGGAGAGCGATGGCAAAGAAGACTACGTTGGATCTGCGCCGGCAGGTTGGTCAGCTGCTGATCATGGGCTATGACGGCCTGGAGATTGACGGTAAGCTGCGCACCACGTTGAGCACGCTCCAACCGGGTGGCGTGATTTTGTTCGCGCGCAACATTGAAACGCCGCAGCAGACCTGGAAGCTCCTGAAGGATTCACAGGCGACCACGCCGGTGCCGATGTTCCTCTGCGTTGATCTTGAAGGCGGAACGGTCGATCGGCTGAAGAAGGTGATTGCGCCGGCGGCGGCGGTGGAAGACGTGTTCCGCACCGGGGATCGCAAGCTGTGGCGCATGCACGGCAACATTCTAGGACTGGAGGCGCGGGCGCTGGGCTTCAATACGGATTTCACGCCGGTATTCGATCTGGGACTGCCGCCTTCGCGCGCAGTGCTGACGTCGCGCACAGCGTCGGCGAACCCAAAAGAGGTGATCGCGTATGCGCGTGAGTGCCTGAGGGGGTTGAAGGCCGCAAAGGTACTTGGGTGCGGCAAACATTTCCCTGGCCTCGGAGAGGCAAACCTCGATACGCATCATGAGCTCCCTTCCATCAGCAAGCCATGGAAGAAGCTGTGGGCAGAAGACCTGCTGCCCTATCGCGAACTGAAGAGCCAGATTCCGTTCGTGATGGTAGCGCACGCTTCATATCCTGATGTCACGAAAGACAGGCTGCCGGCATCGCTCTCACGCAAGTGGATGCAGGAGATATTGAGAAAGAAGATCGGCTTCCGCAACCTGATCATCTCTGACGATCTGGAGATGGGCGGCGTGCTGTCAACGGGACCCATTGAAGAAGTTGCGGTGCAGACGCTAAGGGCCGGAGCTGACATGTATCTGGTCTGTCATAACCAGGAGCTGGTATGGCGAGGATACGAAGCGGTGCTGCGCGAAGCCGAGAAAGACCGGCGCTTTGCCACACATGTTGAGCAGGCGGCAAGGCGCGTGTTGACGCTGAAACGGCGCTCAGGGGAGGTGAGAGGCTTTGCCCGCGAGCCCAAGACGCGAGTTGTCGAGAATCTGAAAAAACTGGTTGAGAATTTCAGCAAAGTGATTGCGGAGCACAGCGCTTGATCGTAGCCGGGGTGATGAGCGGCACATCGGCCGATGGGATTGATGTCGCGCTGGTGGAGATCAGCGGCGACGATGAACTCAAGGTGAGGCTACTCGGGCATCATCACTATGCATATCCTTCCCGCGTACGGCAGGCGGTGCTGGCGGCGATGAACGCCACCCGGGCCAGCGTGGCCGATCTTTCCCGGCTCAATTTTGTTCTAGGCGAGCTCTACGCCGATGCGATAAAAAAATCCGGTCAGCGGGCAGGAGCGGCGAAGCTGGATTTGATCGGCTGCCATGGCCAGACGATTTATCACCAGGGTGAGGCAGCAAGCTTTCTCGGGCACAAGGTAGCCTGCACCTGGCAGACCGGTGAAGGCTCGGTGATCGCCGCCTGCCTGGGTGTGCCGGTGGTTTCTGATTTTCGCCCGGCTGATATGGCTGCCGGAGGCAAGGGCGCGCCATTGGTTCCTTTCCTTGATTACGTCCTTTTCCGCGACGCAAGTGTGGGCCGCATCGTCCAGAACATTGGCGGAATTGCCAACCTGTCCGTGATTCCCGCGAAGGCGCGCGCTGAAGATGTGCTTGCCTTTGATACCGGTCCGGGCAACATGGTGATGGATCAGCTTATGCACAAGTTGTTCGGTAAAAGCTACGATCGCAATGGCTCTGTGGCTGCGCGGGGAAAAGTACTGGAGCCGGTTGTACGCGAGTTTCTGCGCCGGCCGTTCTTTCGGAAGTCTCCGCCGAAGACAGCCGGGCGCGAAGAGTTTGGGCGGGAGTTTGCAGGCGAATTTCTACGGAGTTGCAAGCGAGCCGGCAAAGAAGATGTGATTGCCACGGCAACGGCACTCACGGCGCGCTCGATCGCTGAGTCAATCAAGAGGTTTGCTCTGCCGCGCGGCGAGTTTCACGAATATGTTGTCTCCGGCGGTGGGACGCAGAATCGCACGCTGATGAAAATGCTGGGAGAACTGGTGACGCCGCCCGGTTTGAAGCTGCGCGTCACCGATGATTTCGGGATTCCGAGTCAGGCCAAAGAGGCAGTTGCGTTCGCTGTGCTGGCATATCAGACCTGGCATCGACGGCCGGGGAATATTCCCTCGGCAACAGGAGCAAAGCGACCGGTGGTTCTGGGGAAGATTTCCCATGCTTAACCACAAAGGGCACCAAGGCTCACAAAGGTCACTTTTCGAGGCTAAATCCCTTCGTGTTCCTTCGTGGCCTTCGTGGTTAATCTGTCTTCTTTTTCTGTGCTGTCTCTCCTGCTCGCCCCATCCCAGGCCTGGCACGCTGGTGATGATCATTGAGAGCAGTCCGCTGAATCTTGATCCGCGCGTAGGCACAGACGCCTACTCAGAGCGCATTGCAGGTTTGATTTTCGACTCGCTGGTCCGGAAAGACGAGCACTTCAACCTGAAGCCGTGGCTTGCGGAAAAATGGGAGATCCCCGATCCCCAAACCTATGTCTTTCATCTTCGTCGTAATGTCCATTTCCATGACGGCCGTCCACTCACTGCCCGAGACGTGAAATGGACGCTCGACTCGTACAGCAACGGAACTCTGGTGAGCCCGCGGGCTGCGACGTATCGGCACGTTGCTTCAGTCGATGCGCCTGATGATCAGACGCTTGTGATTCATCTCACCGAAGCGGACGTCACGCTGCTCTGGAACCTGAGCGATGGCGCGTTCGGCGTGGTTCCGTATGGCAGTGGCAAAGAGCTCAGCAGAAATCCAATTGGGTCTGGCCCTTTTAAGTTTGTGCTGAATGAGCCGGACAGCCAGGTGCTGCTGGACCGCAACGACCAGTATTGGAATATCCCGCCGAAAATCGAGCACGTGCGGCTGGCTGTGGTACCCGACACGACTACACGCGCGCTGGAATTGCGCAAAGGCAGCGCCGATCTCACACCGCCCAATTCCATCACGGCGGATCTGGTGAATACGTTGCGGCGCGATCCCCGGCTCGAAGTGGTGCGGGAGCCCGGTACCGGACTCGTCTATCTTGCTTTTAACCTGCGCGACCCGATCCTGAAGGATGTCCGTGTGCGGCAGTCGCTGGCGTACGCAATCAATCGCGAACCCATTCTGAAGTCCCTGTTTGGCGGTTACGGCAGGCTGGCTGACAGCATCCTTCCGCCGCAGCATTGGGCGTATGACGGAGATGTCGAGCACTATGAATACTCTCCGGAGAAGGCCAATGCTCTGCTCGATTCGGCCGGCTACAGGCGCGACCCGCAGGGCGTGCGCTTTCATCTGAACATGAAGACCTCAACGGAGGAGACCACGCGCCTGCTCGCGGCTGTGCTTCAGCAGCAATTGCGACAGGTGGGAATCGTGCTGGACATTCGCAGCTTTGAGTTCGGGACCTTCTACGCCGATGTGCAAAAAGGCGCTTTTCAAATCTACTCTTTGCGCTGGGTTGGAGGGACAAACCAGGACCCGGACATTTTTGAATACGTCTTCCACTCCGCCAGCTTCCCTCCAAAACGAGCGAACCGCGGCTACTACTCCAACCCCGAGGTAGACCGGCTCATCAACGAGGGCCGCCAGACGCTTGATCAGACAAAGCGCAAGGAGATTTATGAGACGGTCCAGGAGATTCTCGCTCGCGACCTGCCGTACATCGATTTCTGGTACATGGACAACGTGTTGGTTCACTCATCCCGTATCCGCAACGTGCATCCCGGGCTTTCGGGAAACTACGACTTTCTGACGGAAATCGAATGGGCGCGATGAACCGGACGGGATGTTAGTATCTTCAGTCCGACTTTCTATGCAAATCCTCTTTATCGGCGACATTTTCGGCAGCCCGGGGCGCAAGATCGTGCATGAGCACATCGGTCATGTGGTGGAAACAAACAAAGTTGACCTGGTGATCGCTAACGCGGAAAATTCCGCCGGCGGCTTCGGGCTCACGCCGTCGATTGCGAACGAGCTTTTCGATCTCGGCTGCGAAGTGCTGACCACCGGTAATCACGTCTGGGACAAGCGCGAGATCATCGACTACTTCAACTCGGCCGATAATGACCCAACCGGCCGCGCAAAAAAAGTGCTGCGCCCTGCCAACTACTCGCAGGGCGTTCCGGGAATCGGTTGGTATGAAGGACAAACCAAAGCGGGTCTTCACTTCGCCGTGATCAACCTTCAGGGCCGCGTATTCATGCAGGACAACGACGATCCGTTTCGCAAGGCAGATTCGATCCTGCAGCAGATTCGCGCCAAAGTGATTGTGGTTGATTTCCACGCGGAAGCCACGTCAGAAAAGATCGCCATGGGCTGGTACCTTGACGGCCGTGTAACGGCCGTTCTTGGAACCCATACTCATGTCCCCACGGCAGACACTCGTGTTCTTCCCAAGGGAACGGCCTACCAGACTGATGTTGGTATGACCGGCCCGTATGACAGCGTAATCGGCGTGGAAAAAGAGCAGATCCTGCAGCGATTTCTCATGGGCTTGCCGGGAAGGTTTGAATCCGCCAAAGGCGACCCGCGCTTCTGCGGAGTGCTGATCCAGTGCGACGAGACCACGGGACGCGCCCACGGCATCCAGCGAATCATGTTGGGCGAATAAGAAAGGGCAGCCCGCAGGCTGCCCTTGTTCGCCGAATTTCAGAATATCATCCCTTTTTCTTGGTAGCTGGATGGTGCACCGGAGGCTTCTTCGCCGGAACCTTCGCGGCCGGCAATTCGCCCTTGGTCATGGTGAACATGAACGGATCCGGAGTGTAGTCAGAGATTACACCCACGATGTCTATCGTTGAATTGAGAGCTGGCGGCTTGGTCATGGGCTTTTCCATGATTACCTTCATGTCTGCCTTGTTTGCCGCCTGGTTCTCGTCACTGAGCGCCACTTCCAGCGTGCTCGGATCAGGCGCATTGATGACCTTGACCTGCATCTTCAGCTTGGCTTCGCCGTTCTTCTCTTTTGTCTGAATGTTTTGCCAGACTGCATCAGCGGCCGTCTTGTTCGCCGGAGACTTGTCACGGCAGGAAAGCACGGTTTCCCAATCGCCTGGAGAAAGCCCGTCCGGACCGCTTTGCTGAACAGCGCTCGCTGCCAGGTCGCAGGTTGTGGGTGCAGGCTTGATGCTGGCGGCGAAATCAGGAGCCGGAGCATTCTGCTGGCCAGCTGCGGTTACAATCTGGTCCCAGCCGTCCACTCCACCGTGGTACTTCTTGTAACGCGACTGCAGGTACGGGAGCATACTTGCCAGCGCCTGCTGGTTGCCCTGCGCCAGTGATACTGCCTTTGCACCGTACCAGAACCCATTCAGATCCATGGGATTGCTTTCCAGGTCCGCCACAGAAAGCTGGTACATATCAATCCAGTTCGTCGGATCGGCTTTTATGGACTCCATGTACGAGTTTTTCGCGGCTGGGTAATCCTTTGCCTGCAGCGCGCCGAATCCGGCCGCGCCAGCGAAAATCGCCGTCATCTGCTGTTTAAGCTTCTGGTAATCGGCATCGCTCACGCCTTCCGGCTTGGGCCAGGTCTGCAACGCCTGCAATCCCTTCTCACCCATGCTGCGCAGTTCGGTTGCCTGCTGGGGTGTTTGGACCTTATTGCGGCGGATTGCCGTGATAATCGCAAGCGCCCGCACGTGACTAGGATCGATGGCGAGAATCTGATTGGCGATCTCTTCCACCTTCGCCGCATTTCCCAGCTGCTGGTACGCGGCCATTGCATACTCAAGCGCCTCCAGCTTCACAATGCTGTTCGGATACTGCTTGACGAAGTTTTCCATCGCCTGAGCTTTGGCGGCTGGGTCCTGCATGTTCGTCCCAGCCACATAGGCGTTGTACTCGGCCGGGTCCTTAATGACCTTCTGGCTTGTTGGGATGTTGGCCTGTCCGCCCGCTGCTGGCGGCTGTGCGGCTGGAGGCTGTTGTGCGGCTGGCGGCTGCTGCGCAGCGGGTGGTTGTTGAGCCGTGGAAGTCATTACTCCCATGGTCAGCGCAAGCACAAACGTGACAAGCACTTTTTTCATCTGAGATTTGCTCCTTCAGTCCATCTGCCAAAATGTGCAAGGGCCAGACGCACGTGACCACACCTGGCCA
>JBAIYI010000004.1:0-9767 GCA_037915955.1 Terriglobales bacterium | reverse complement strand
CATCTTTGTCCAGAGAAAGCGCACAAACACAGCTCTCCCTTTCCACATTTCCTGATCGTAAAACTCGCCAACGCCATTCTTAAACTCTCCGATCATCGGCTGGTCCAGGATCCCATCCGCGCTGTTCGCCCAATAGATTCTCCACTGGCGCGACTGCGGATTGTACAGGCGCAGCGTCATGCCTTCGATATGCCCGTCCGAGCTGTCGGTTTCAAATTGCTCCACATCGGCGCGCCCATTCCACACCGGCTGCGTCACTGACGTCCCATCAAACGCCACCCAGGTCTTGGATCCAGCGAGCCGGTCCTTCAGCCTCGAAAGGTGAATGTTCCAGCTCCCGATCTCAAAGTCAAAACCGTGCGCGTTTTCGTCCCCCGTGGCAGCCGCTTCATGCCCGGCCTTGGGCGCCTCTGAATTCTCCGGAGTAGCTTCACCGCTCACGCGTGTGTCGGTAGCAATCCAGTTCACTTCCCACGTCTTTCCAGCGTCGGCGGAGAACGCTTGCTCGAAGCGGCAGGAATCTAGGGTGATATCTGAGATCACAAACCGGACGAGGATCCTCTTTCCCTTCCAGCTGTCCTCGCCCACGAACTCGCCTCTGCCCTGTCTGAACTCGCCCGACAAGGGCGGGTCCAGCATGCCGGCCTTGCTGCTTGCATAATGAATGCTCCACTGCCGCGATTGCGGCTGGTAGAGCCGCAAAGACAGGCCTTCAATATGACCGGCCGGCCCGTCAACTTCCAGTTCCACCAGGTTCGCGTGCCCATTCCACAGCGGCCGGACCGCGGAGGTGCCATCGTAGTCCACCCATGTCTTTGACCCGCTCAGCGGATTCTCCAGCCGTGACACATGAGTTTTCCAGCGGCCGATCTCAAAGTCGAAATCGTGCTGTCCATCGCGTTCGGCGGTTGCGTTTGCCGGCCGGCTGCTCTGTTGCGCCATCGCGGGATGAGGTTGCAGAAACGCAGCAAGGGCAAGAGCAAGTGCGAAGCAGGCTGCGATCAGGCATATGCGAATCTGTTTGAGCGCTTTCACGGAAGCCAAACTACTGGCGGGAGTGGCCTCTCGCAATAGCCACTTTCGCGTGATACGATATGCCACTTCTGAAAGGCGGAAAAGTGGCGCGCGTCCCCAGCACCTTTCTCCCACCGCTCGCGCTCGATCTCGACTTGCGTACCCGCGCGCCGATTTATCGTCAGCTTTATGACTGGCTGCGCACCGCTATCACGGAAGGGCAGATGCGGCCAGGGCAGCGACTTCCTTCCACTAGAAGCCTGGCCGCCGAACTCAAGGTTTCACGCATCCCGGTAGCGAATGCCTATGACCAGTTGGTGGCGGAAGGCTATCTGGAAACCTTTCCCGGAGCCGGTACCCGGGTCGCGCGATCCATCCCGAATGATGCGTTACTCAATGACAGAAGCATTTTGCCCGCCGGCAAGATCAGGAACCAGCTGCCGCAGCTCATTCGTAAACGAGCTGGACGGAGAGTGTCGCGTCGCGGCATTGCGCTCACGCGGTTACCGGCGCAATCGTGGTTGAACATTGTGGGCGCGTTTCGCGTGAGCTTGCCGGCTCTCGACCATTTTCCCCTCGCCGTCTGGTCGAAACTGGTGGCGCGCCATGCCCGCAAGCCGGCCAAAGGCGTCATGGGCTATGCGGATCCCATGGGATATCCACCACTCCGTGAAGCCATTGCCGAATACCTGAGGACTGTTCGCGGCGTACGCTGCGAGGCGCGGCAGATTCTGGTTACCACCGGATCACAGCAGGGCCTCCAGCTTTCTGCTCAGGTTTTGCTCGATCCTCAGGACTGCGTGTGCATGGAGGACCCCGGCTATCCCAGTGCGCGCCAGGCATTCCTCGCCGCCGGAGCTCAAGTTGTTCCCGTCCCAGTGGATCAGGAGGGCATTGACGTGTCCCGGCTCACTCGCCTGGGCCGTGGCGCGCGCGCCGTCTATGTCACACCATCCCACCAGTACCCGCTGGGCATGGTCATGACCGCCACGCGCCGCATGCTTCTTCTCCAATGGGCAGCGCGTACCGGCGCCTGGATCATTGAAGATGACTATGACAGCGAGTATCGCTTCGGCAGCCGCCCCATCGCCGCCCTGCAGGGCCTCGACACCGCCTCAACCGTCATCTATATAGGGACCTTCAGCAAAGTCATGTTTCCCGCACTGCGCGTGGGCTACATGGTTGTTCCCACTGCCCTGGTACCCCCATTCGCCGCGGCCCGCGATGCCGCCGACGTCTTTTCCTCGACCCTCTACCAGATTGTCCTGACCGATTTCATCCGCGAAGGACACTTCGCCCGCCACATCCGCCGCATGCGCATGCTTTATATGGAGCGCCGCGCCGCCCTGGTGAAAGAAATCCGCACTCAGTTGGGGGGTGCGCTGGAGGTCGTCGGCTCGGAAGCAGGCATGCATCTGGTCGCCCTGCTGCCGCCGGGGATTGCCGACGTGGCTGTTTCCAGAAGGGCCGCGCATCTCGGCGTCTCGGCTGCGCCCCTGTCCACCTGCTACGCGAGAGCATTCTCGCGTAGCGGGGCCCCCGGCGCGCCCGGTGTTGGCACGCTGCGGCAAAGTGGCGGGGTCCCCGGCGTGCCCGCCTTTGGCACGCTGGGGCAGAGAGGCGGACTCATCCTCGGCTACGCCGGCGTCAGCGCACGCGAAATCCGCGATGGAATATCGAAGCTCAGTCTAAGCCTGCAGGGATGAAACCAGGGCCCTCTTACCTGGCCCTGAGAAGCGAAGCGGAAGCTCCCGGCGTCGGCGCCGGCTATTCCCAATGCGTCTTTCGCGCCCGACGGCTGGATTACCCCAACGTAGCCGTAGCTGCGCCCCGTTCTGTCTGGAATCGCGCACTGACAGTTCAACCGCTCGTGGGGACCTATCCGCCGCATCGCAACAAAAGGCTGGGACGGACGAGCGCACCGTACCCGCAACAGAACATCGGGCCATGTCCCAATTTTTCCTGTTACGTATTGGCTTCCACCGTCACTAGATGAATAAGGGGGGAACTGGATATGTCACGTTATTTCCAGATCATCGCGTTAGCTGCAGTTTCATTTGTAGTTACGCCGGCTTTTGCCCAGCAATGGCTGAGCCAGTTGCCGCAACAGCCCGAAAAAGAGCGCACCGTCCAGGATTACAAGCGGGCCTTTGAAGCGTTCTATAAAGAGCATCCTGTCGACCTGAAGAAGGACAAGCTCAAACCAACCTTCACCTTCGCCGGCGGCGAGGAAGAAAAAGATCGCACTGAGGTCGAAGAGTACAAGCTGTTTAGCCGCTGGCTGTGGCTCGTGGAACCCCGGTCCTATCCCGAAGGGAAGCTGGACCTCGGTAGAATTGACGCCTTACGCAAAGCCGTTCCGCACGAAGACGAGCGACTCATCCTGTTGCAGAAAAAGGCCAACCCGCTGAACCTGAAGATGACACCGCAGAACAAGATCATCTGGCCAATTCTTAAGTTCTGGAAGCCCCTGGGGCCGTCAGATGCCATTGGCGGGACTAACATGGGACGCGTAAACTCAATCACCTTCGATCCCAAAAACGCCAAGATCATCTATGTCGGAACTCCCGATGGAGGAGTTTGGAAGACGATGGATGGGGGCACAACGTGGCACCCGAAATTTGATACCCAGCCCACGTTAAGCGTGGGCAGCATTGTCATCAATCCGCTGAACACCAGCATTCTTTACGTCGCCACAAGCGATCCCTTCGGCTACAACACTCCATTCTGGGGTGGCACGTACAGTATCGGGGTAAGAAGGAGCATCGACGGCGGCAACACCTGGACTGCTACCGGGCTGACGTGGACCGTGAGCCAGAACCGGACTATACGCAAGCTGGCGATAGATCCCCGCTATGGGAAAGTTCTCATGGCCGCAACAAGTGACGGTCTTTATCGCTCGACCAACGGCGGCACAACCTGGAAGCAGATCTTCGCCACCAGTACCTACGATGTCGCCTTCCAGCCCAACAACCCGAACGTGGTCTATGCCACCACCAATCAGGTATTGAAGAGCACGAACGCAGGCGCCAGCTTTTCGCCCACTACTGCCACATGCGCGGCCTCGCGATACAGTATTGCCGTTTCACGCAGTAATCCCAACACCGTTTACACGCTCTGCTCGAATGCCACCGTGCAGAAGAGCACCAATGCCGGAGGAACCTGGTCGACAGTTACAGCTCCCGGAGTGACCCTCTACGGATACTATGACACCGTGCTCGCGGTCTCGCCGGTCAGTGACAAGAATGTCTACGTCGCCGGCTTCAACATGAAGCAGACCACCGATGGCGGCGCCACATGGACAGCGGTTCCCACAGCCGGGCACGTCGATAATCACGCCATTACCTTTCAACCGGGCAGTGGGACTACGCTGCTGGTGGGTGACGACGGAGGCCTCTTCAAGAGCACCAATTCAGGCGCTACCTGGAGCAGCTTGAACAAGGGTCTGCAGATCACTCAATTTTATGGCCTCGGCATCAGCCGGACCAGCCCTGGCACTATGGTCTTCGGCGCCCAGGATAACGGCAACATGAAACTGAACGCGGGAACCTTCACCAATATCACCAACGCTGATGGCATGAAGGGTTTTATCGACTGGAGCAATGCCAATAACCTCTACGTTTCCATTCAATACGGCGGGCTCTACCGCAGCACCAATGGCGGCGCGACCTTCACTGGAATCAGCACACCCAGCTCCGGAGCTTGGACCACTCCTTGGACCGAAGACCCCGTGACCGCGAACACCATCTACGCCGGGACCAACATGGTTTACAAGAGCACCAACCAGGGCACCACCTGGACCGCCATCAGCCCCGCGCTGGCGGGCATCTCTCAATTCGCGGTGCTTAAGGTCTCCAGCAATCCAAAAGTGATATATGCCGGCGGCTCCACCAGGCTTTACCGCACCACGAATGCTGGCGCCACCTGGGATGACATCACTGGCACTCTGCCTGTCGCAACCAATTTCCTGACCGACATTGCCGTTCATGACAGTGATCCCAACACTGCCTATGTAACCTTTAGCGGTTATGTTGCCGGCCAGAAGGTCTACAAAACCACCAACGGCGGAAGTTCCTGGACCAACATCAGTGGCACCTTGCCCAATATGCCCGCGGATTCAATCGTCCATGAAAACAAGCCCAACAACCCCCTTTATTGCGGAACCGACGCCGGGGTCTATTACATCAATGACGGCCTCACGGACTGGGTGCCATATAAATATGGACTACCAAACGTGATCATCGATCAGTTGGAGATCAATTACACGACTAAGACCATTCGCGCGGCCACCTATGGCCGGGGAGCGTGGCAGGCTCCGCTAAAATAAACAACCGTGCTCACATCGCGGCCACAGGAGGCAGCGCCACAAGCTTCTTCGTCGCAGCGTAACAGAGAGAACGCCCGGACTTGAGATAGACGATTACAGGATTGTCCTGTGCCGCTCTGTCTTTGGCACAATCGTTGCCTTCCGGGCCTTTCCCTTCCCTGAGTTCGACCTGATACACGTCATCTGGGGTCTTTGCCACCAGGACGTCTTTCTCTTCGCTGCGGACGTTTGGATCATGCTCCACCACCACCGGCGAATCAACTTTCTTCAGCGTCGCGGCGTATCCCTTCTTTTGCACGCATGCTGAAATAGCGGAAATCGCCCTGCCCTTCGTGACCACCACGTAAATCAGGTAAGTTGTCGGAAAAGAATTTTGCGCACCATCGGCGGTGTTGGTAGGAGCCCCCGGAATCGTGCTGCGGCTGTACGCGAAGGTCGCTTTCACTGGTGATTGCGCCATGGCACTGGAGACCACGCCAAGAACAAGCAACAAGTAAAACTTTTTCATGGGCTACTCCCCGCCCTCCGAATATTAAACCCACAATCGGCCGTTTAGTTGTGCCTTCGCGATTACTTTGATCTCGCCGTCACCCCGATGTCCCGAGGGCTGAATCCGTGTTCATCCGCCCCAATCCGCGGTAAGCCTTCCCGCTTCTCTCCGCTTCTCTGCGCCTTGGCGGTCTACCTGCCTCGCTGGTTTTCAGGACCAGACGCTCAAGCTGGCAGCTAGTAGCCAGAAGCTTCTTTCTGATCAGTGTTCATCAGTGCTCGTCTGTGGAGCCTGTCGGAGTAAAAGTTTTTTGAACTAACAATCAACAACTTACGAGGAATGCAACCTCTGCAAGTTGTTGATTCTTCGTTCCAGAAAATCTATCTCCGACAGGCTCTGTGGCTGATCGGTTTTTCCGATATCCCGATGACCCGAACTTTTCCTCCCTCCCTGCCAGAACTGACAGTCCCCTTTCACCCCAATCCGCAGCATAGTAGATGAGTAAAACTCTCGCCGACCCGGTCCCGCGCCGCACCGGATCAGCAGCTAGCGGGGGGGAGAAAATCATGACCCACTACAAACGGCTTACCATCTTTATCCTTTCCATCTTCGTGCTGACCTTCGCTACTGCGGCTCTCGCCGAAAAAGCCAAAGTCGAAGGCTTGATCAAAGCCCGTAACGGCCCCACCATGCTCCTCCAGACATCCGAAGGCGCCAGCCTTACCGTTCTCCTCGACGATGACACCGAAGTCGGCCAGGTGGAAGGCGTCTTCAAGGCGCGCAAAAAAGAAATGTCCATGACGTCGCTCATTCCCGGCCTCGCCATAAAAGTCGAAGGCATTTACAACGCGAAAAATGAGCTCGAAGCGAAAGTCATCAAGTTCAAGGGCAGCGACCTCAAGCGCGCCAAGTCCATCCAGGCCGGCCTGCATGAATCACAGGAGGCCATCAAGAAGCAGCAGCAGGAGCTCCAGGCCCAGCAGACGCAGATCACTGAGCAGCAGGCCAAAATCACCGCCAACAAGGCCGCCATTGACGCAGCTGTCGCCCGCTTTGGTCAGCTCGATGACTATTACATCTTTGACGAAGTGACCGTTTTCTTTGGCAACGGCAAAACCAAAGTTGATCCCCAGTTCATCCCGCAACTGCTCGCTCTGGCCGATAAGGCCAAAAGCATCGACGGCTACATGATTGAGATCACCGGCTACGCCTCTTCCCAGGGCAGCACGGAGCTGAACCAGAAGCTGAGTGAAGACCGCGCCGACAACGTCTCTCACATCCTGCTGCAGCAGGGCAATATTCCTCTCACCAGAATGCTCGCACCGGGCGCCATGGGAGAGAGCCAGCAGATCGGCAACGAGAAATCAAAGCAAGGCCAGGCGGAGAATCGACGCGTCGTCGTCCGCGTCCTGCAGAACAAGGCAATCTCCGGCATGTAATCAAAAAAATTGGAGGCCGCTGATCGCGGCCTCCTTCGGAAGAGTAGCTCACTGCCCAGCTCTGCTTTCCCTACTTCACTGCCAGCACTCCCTTTACCCACGGATGCCGCCGGCAATGGTAGCCAAACGTCCCGGTTGTCGTGAGCTTGTGCGTCCATTTCTCGCCGGGTTGCAGGATCACGCCCGGATCAACGTAGCGGAAATCCCATGACCACGAATCGAACATCACTTCGTGCTTCTGGGTATCGGCGTTGATCAGCGTCAGCGTACCGCCTTCGCGCAACGTGATGTTCGTGCGTGAGGCGCCGTGCGCCAGGATGCGCAGCGTTGCCGATTCCGGAGCAGCGGGCGCAGCCGGTGCGGGCGCCTCAGATGACTGCGACTGCGAATCAGCTTCGCCAGCGCTGGCCACCAGAGGCTGAGCCGAATCGCTCACCACGATCATTCCCTTCATCCACGGATGCGGCTTGCAATGGTACGGATACTTCCCCGGAACCGTGAAGGTATGGCTCCATTTCGCGCCCGGATTGAACGGCCCGGAGCCAACAGGAATCGTATCGAAGACAAGCTCGTGGCCCATCATGTCCTTGTTGTTCCATGTCACCGTGCCGCCTTTGGGAACGGTCATCACGCCTGGGTTGTAGTAGTGGTTCTTTTCCTCCCGCTGTACGGACGCGTCATAAGGAATGGTCACAACGCCGGACATCGCGCGTGCAGATGCGACCTCACTCCTGGCCGGGCTTTCCGTTCCTTCCAGTGGCGGTGGCGCCGGAGCGGCGCCCTTCATGTCATGTCCATTTGCGGCGGCCGCATGCGTAAGAATAGGATCGTAAAACTCCTTCGCCTTTGCGGTATTCACGCTGCTTCCCTCCACCATGATCTGCCCCACGGCGCCTTTCATGATGCGGAAGATCGAGTGGTCCACCAGCATATACATGCCGGGAACCTGCGGCGTGAACTCCACTACGGACGCTCCGCCGGCGGGAATGAGCGTGGTCTGGATCCCGCGCGCTGGCGGCGAAATCAGGTCGCCTTCGCGATACACAGCGTCAAACATGGTCCCAATCACATGGAAGGAAGAGACCAGGTTGGGCCCCGCGTTGCCCACATAAAGACGGATGCGTTCTCCGGGCCGTGCATGCAGCGCGTTCGGTCCCGCCAGCGCACCGAAGCGGCCGTTCCAGAAAACGTAATCAGGGTGTTCGGAAAGGCCTTTCTGGAACGAAAACGTGAGATGGCCGGCCGTCCTCTGCTCGGCATAAAACTCGCTCTGAACGACATACCATTCGTGATCAACGTCCGGCAAACCATTCGCGGGATCCACCAGCACGAATCCGTACATTCCGTTGGCGATGTGCGTCGGAATGCTCTCCGCTGCCGCACAGTGATACATGTAAAAGCCGGCCATCGTCGCCTTCACTCGAATCACGGCTTCTTCGCCGGGCATTACCGTCAGCGGCCCCGCTCCACCACCGGGCCCGGCGACGAAATGAAAATCAATATTGTGCGGATGCGAATTGCTCGGGCTGTTCTTCAGGTGGATCTCAACCGTGTCACCCTCGCGCACGCGAAGCAGCGGCCCCGGCGCTGTTCCTTCAATCGTCCAGTAGGTCTCATAGACCATTCCCGGTGCGATCTCCAGCTTTGTCTCTTTGGCTTCCCAGTGCACCACCACCAGCCTGGGGTCGGTGCGCTTGATGGGCGGCGGAACATCCGGCGCATGCGTCCATGCGCCTTCTTCTGCCTGCAGAGTCGCGGGCGGCTGCAGCGCAACCGGAGTTGCGACTACGGCGGCCGGGCGGTCTGAGGCTGGCGCCGCCGGCACCGGGTCAGATGCCCCGTAAAGAATGTTGGCTGAAAACAGTAGAACCAGAACTGCAAGGACGTTGTTGAATAACCGCATATAAGACCTCCGTGTCCGGAGCGGCCCGTGATTGCGGCGCCTTGCCTTACTGGATCAATTACTGCGAATAAAAATTACATCGCAACACGAGATTCCGAACTCACTTTAGTGTGGCGGTGATCCGCGGCAGCGGGTATGACAAAAGTCACGGGGAGGTTATGGGCGCGTGCCTGAGCGACTCCGGCGCGGGAAGCGAGACGCCGACGTTCTCAAGCTGCTGGAAGTTGGTGGTCCAGGGCGCTTCCTCATACCCCACAATGTGGTTCCAGAACGCTTCCTCTACTTCGACTGGCAGGCTTTCCTGTTCCGGATCGTCGTCCGGGGTGTAAGTCGTCATCTTGCCGCCGGTAAGCTCGCTGGCGCGCCGCTTCAAAGCCTCAATGTTCTCTTCCGCAGATTTCCTGGCCTGCGTGACCTTGGGTTTAGCTTTCGCCTTTGCGGACTTCGGCTTTGTGGATTTACGCTTCGCGGGTTTGCGCGTTGCCATGATTGCCTCCCGGCACGGCGGACGGGAATCCGCCCGTGCGCAAGAACGAACGGCAATGCTACAACATCATAAACGTGATTTCACTCCGCCCTCAGCGCCTGCACCGG
>JBAIYI010000440.1:0-3907 GCA_037915955.1 Terriglobales bacterium | reverse complement strand
TCCTGCCTGAACACAACGTGACGCAGGAAAAGTGGACCGGCCCCAAGCTCGGTCCGGAATCGCCCGACGCGACAAAGATTACCGGCTTTGATCACGTTGAGAGCCTCAGCAAGATGCGGGACGAGCTGGTGAAACTGCTGCCGCAGCCCCGCGTTGCCGTCTATTCCGACCTGGGAAGCAACGGCCAGAGCACAGCCTCTACCGGTCCCATGGAATGGCTGCGCCGCAGCAACGCCTTTCCGAACTATGTCTCCTTCCGGGATGCGCATGCCATTCTCACCCGGCTTCGCACCTTCAAAGACGAGCGCGAAGTTCAGCTGATCACAAAAGCCACTGACGCGAGCGTGGCCGCTCATCTTGCTGCACTGAAAGCAATCCATCCGGGGGTGAACGAGCACGAGATTTCCGCGCTCATGCAATACGAATTTCAGAAGCGTGGCTGTGAGCGGCCGGCGTATGCACCTATTGTAGGTTCAGGTTTCTATTCAACAGTACTGCACTACTCGGCGGACGATCAGGTCATGAAAGCAGGCGACCTGGTCGTTATGGATGTCGCCGGCGAGTACTCGATGTATGCTTCCGACGTCACGCGCACGGCGCCGGTAAGCGGAAAATTCACCCCTCGCCAGCGCGAAATTTATGACATTGTGCTTGGCGCGCAGGCAGCTGCGATGAACGCCTTTGAATTGGGTAAGTCCAAGCTCAGCGGCCAGGACGCGAACTCCTTGTACAAAGTCGCCATGGATTACATCAACTCTCACGGCAAAGACCTGCATGGACAGCCGTTGGGTAAATATTTCATCCACGGTCTTGGTCATCCAGTTGGACTCAATGTGCACGATCCATTCGACCCCAGCGTGCCTCTTGCAAAGGGAATGGTCTTCACGCTTGAGCCGGGCATTTACATCGGTGAAGAGAAGCTTGGCATACGAATTGAGGATGTTTATTACGTCGATCCTGCCACCGGAAAGCTGGTGATGCTCTCCAAAGGCCTTCCGCGCACGGCTGATGAAGTTGAGAAGACCATGGCTGCACATTAGTGCTAGGTGATTTTTGGGGTTCCCTGAGGCAAGTAATCCTGCTCCGCGTTATGAAAATTTGTTAACCTGTGTCCGTCATGTCGCACCGCGATAGGACCCTTCCGGCAACGGCACCGTTCGCAGCGAGCACCCGGCTTCGGCTGGGCGAGTTTTTCGCCGATATCTTTGCGGACGCTCGGAGCAGCAGTTCCTCGCAGCCTGACTCCACTACACACGCAGAAGAAGAACTTTTCCATTGGGTCATCCAGCGGGAAGGCAGCGCTGAAATCATCCAGGCCGGCCAGGACCGTGGCTTTAAAGAAGCCCGTGAAGCCGCTCTGGCATGCCTCACCCGCCTGGCTGGTCGCGATCAGCGTGCCTCAAACCTGTAACACCTTAAGCTGCTCTCCAACATTCTTCATGCGCCGCATATCTCGAATTGATTTGCTATGCTGGCCGCGTTGCAACCCGCTTCCAATCTCGCTTGCTTCGCGGACAAGCCGCGCGCGCTCCGCGAACTCGAGGAGTTGGCGCCGCTGGTTTCCGCCGGCCTTCTCTTGACAGTCGTGGATCTGCTTAGCGATCTTCCCGATCCTGACCAGGCGCTCACTCTGTTCACTCGTCTGATTGCTGCGGGCAAAGATTACATCCCGCTGCTGGACACGAACCGCGTGCTTCTGCATCACGTGCTCGCGCTTTTTGCCCATAGCTACTGGCTGGGTGAAGTCATGGTTCAGGAGCCGGCGTTGTTACGCTCGCTGCAGCGCGATCGCAACCTGGAGCTCTCCCTGGGGCGGGAAGAATATCGCGAGCACCTGGCCCGGTTCCAATCACGTACCACGGAGACCGATCCGGCGCCCCTGCTGGCTAGGTTTAAGAAGCGCGAATATGTCCGTATTTGTTTGCGAGACATCCTCGGCATTGCCACACTCGCCGAGACTACGCAAGAAATCTCAGCGCTTGCCGACGTCATCCTGGAAGAGGGTTTGCGCATCGCCGAAGAAGAGCTGCGAAGCCGGCATGGAGATGCGCTGTTAAGAGAACGCGGACCAGAGACAGCATTCTCGGTCGTGGCGCTGGGAAAGCTGGGCGGAAACGAACTGAATTACAGTTCTGACCTGGATCTGCTTTACCTTTACGACACCGGCTCGAATTCCAGCACCCAAACGCACGAATACTTCACCCGGCTGGCGCAATTGCTAACCGAGATCCTGTCACGCAGCACGGTACGGGGTAGCGCATTCCGCATCGATCTCCGCTTGCGGCCGCAGGGACGGGCCGGTGAGGCCGTGGTGAGCGTGCGTCAGGCGCTCGAATACTACCGCACTCGTGCGCAGGACTGGGAGCTTCAGGCGTTGATCAAGGCCAGATATTCCGCCGGTGACGAACGTGTTGCCCATGAGTTCGTCCAAGGCGTGGAGCCGTTCGTGTACCGGGTCAACATTAACTTCGCAGCCATTGAGACCGCGGTCCGATCGCGCGAAAAGATCAGTTCAGCCGGACGGCTGCGCGCTGGTAACCGCGCTGGAGCCAATATCAAACTTGATCCCGGCGGCATCCGCGATATCGAGTTCCTTGTGCAATGCCTGCAGCGAGTTTATGGGGGGGAGGAAAAATGGCTCCGCTCCGGCGGAACGCTGTTCGCGCTGCAGAAGCTCCAGGACAAAGGGCACATCAGCGGAAAAGATTTTCACGAACTGACCATGGCGTATGAGTTTCTACGCCGAGTGGAACACCGCCTGCAATTTGATCGTGGTCAGCAAACACAGACGCTTCCGACGGACCCGGGGAAGATCAGGACTCTTGAACGCGCCATGCGGACACGGAGCAATGCCGCGACCCGCGAGTCGTTGCCGGACGCTGTCGCGGGCCACATGCAGCGCGTCCGGGAGATTTACCAGCGGATCATTCACCACCACCGGTCGCGAGAGAAATCAGTGGGTTTGGGCACGCCGGTTCCGGCAACTGTGCGCGAGATGTCCTTCGAGCAATTACTGCAGCGGATCGCTCAGGATTCGGCTGAGGTGCATGCGGTGGTCTCGCAACCAGACCTGCCCTTGCATGCACGGCGGAACCTGCATCGCTTCCTCGCCTCCGCCATGACGGACAGCGAGCGCTACCAGGGTCTGCTGGAGAACCCCGACGCGATCGGACCCGCCATCGTCTTGCTCACAACCAGTGACTACCTGACCGACATTCTGGTTCGTTATCCCGATTGCCTGCGCGCGCTAAGAGGGCCAACGGAAGCCCAGCGGGACATCAGCGCCAATGAGGTGCAGCGTTCGACGGACGATTCACTCCAGCAGCTTCGGCGCCGCTTTCGCCGGCAAATGTTCGCAGGTGCTGCCGCTGACGTACTCTCGCCCGGGCCGGTCTTCGATTCTCTCCGCGAAACCTCACGACTCGCGGAAACGGCCATCGCTCTTGCGCTGCAGATGACCGAAGGGGCTGAAAAGCTGGCGGTGTTTGCGCTCGGACGGCTGGGCACCCGGGAGTTCGATCTCCTCTCCGACGCTGATCTGCTGCTGGTGAGGACGCCTGAAACAGATCCCGTAGAGGCCCGGCTTGCTGCCGAGCGCTTGATCAAGGCACTGACCGCATACACTCGCGAAGGCTCCATCTTCGCGGTAGATACTCGGCTGCGTCCTTACGGCAGTGAAGGCGAATTGGTGACTACGCCCGCTGAACTGGAGCGCTATCTTGTACGCGAAGCACAGCCATGGGAGGCGCTCACCTATACAAAGCTGTCGTTCGTCGCTGGGGACTCGCGAATTGCCCCGCAGATTGTGGCCTCGACGAGACACCAGATCATCGAAATGGCTGCTCGGCCCGGCTTCAGCTCTGCGGTAAGAGAGATGCGGGAACGCCTGGAGCGCGCGAATCGCTAT
>JBAIYI010000438.1:0-1794 GCA_037915955.1 Terriglobales bacterium | reverse complement strand
AGCCGCTTGCAACTTGATGGAACGGATTTGTCATCCAACACTTTGCTCATCCGGCTTTATAGCAGTTGCGGTTTCTCTGGCGAGTGACGTTGGAGGTTCTCTGATGCTGTCCAAATGCTCGAATCCAGCCTGCTCCACGACTCTGCTTTATCTGCGCGAAGGCAAGATCTTTGCCATCCGGCCGAATGAGGGCGCGCCGAAGACGACCGGCAAACCTGTAAGGAGAGTTGAGCACTTCTGGCTCTGCGGACCCTGTTCTGAACAGATGACCCTGGTGCGCGATGCCAACGGCGAGGTACAAGTCATCCCCAAGCCATTTAGGACAGCGCGGGCTGCATCCTGACCGCTTGCTTGGCTGAGAGTGCAGGTCCTCCTCTAGAATCAAACGCGGGAGAACCTCACCTCACGTGAACGGAACGCTCTGGTCCAGGTTTCCACTCAAAACCGGAAGCAGGTGGCTGAACATGCTGCTGGTGCTGGTGCCGGCAGCGCCGGTCCTGCATTTTCTGCATGCTCCCTCGCTGGTGATATTCTTTGTCGCCGCGCTGGGCATCATTCCCCTGGCAGGCGTGCTGGGAGGAGCCACTGGTGCTCTGGCCGCGCACTGCGGCCCGGCAATCGGAGGGCTGCTCAATGCCACGCTCGGCAACGCAACCGAGCTGATCATCGCCATATTTGCGATTCGTGCCGGACACATCAACGTGGTCAAGGCCTCACTAAGCGGCAGCATCATCGGGAACCTCCTGCTGGTGCTCGGCATAAGCATCGTGGCCGGAGGCCTCAAACGCGATACGCTGCGCTTCTCGCGCACCAACTCTTCCATGAACAGCACCATGCTGCTCATCGCGGTGGCTGCGCTCGTGATGCCGGCTGTCTTTGCGCTCACCTCGTTCGGTGACCTGCAGCACCATCCCAGCGACCGTTTGGAACACATCAGCATATGGACCAGCGCTGTGCTGATCCTGCTCTACCTGGCGAATCTGCTTTTCATCTTCAGGACGCACTCACATGCGTTTGCCCAGCCCGTGGAGCAAGGTAAGCCGGAGATGAGCTTCCGCCAGGCATTGACGGCGCTGGTGCTGGCCACGGCTCTGATCGCATGGCTCAGTGAGATCCTGGTCAGCAACATTGAGGCGGTCACGCGCTCACTCGGCATGACGGAACTGTTTATCGGCGTCATTGTTGTAGCGCTGGTGGGAAACGCCGCCGAGCACTCCACGGCGGTCATGATGGCCATGGAAGACAAGATGGACCTGGCCATAACCATCGCTGCCGGTTCCAGCACACAGATCGCGCTGTTCGTCGCGCCGGTGCTGGTGTTCCTGTCGCTCGCGATGGGTCATCCCATGACTCTGCTGTTCAATGGCTTTGAAATCGCGGGGATTTTTCTCTCCGTGCTCATCCTTGCCATGATCTCGTCGGACGGCGAGACGCACTGGTTTGAAGGCGCGGAACTTCTGGCCTTATACGCGATTATCGGTGTGGCGTTTTACTTTGTTCCCGATTGAGCCGAGGCGGCGCGAGCCAGATCGCGGTACTGTCCGGTGATGGAGAACCAGAGGATCCGCAGCACATCCACTCCCATGCGCATTCCGTCCCGCAGCGGATTGATCTTGGAGCGCTCGTCATGGCCCCAGCGCACCGGCACCTCAACCACTTTGAGGTGATTGCGCGTGGCCAGGAAAAGAATTTCCGGATCGAACCCCCAGCGCGTGATGCGCTGCCGGGGAAAGATGACCTCCGCCGCGCGCCGGCTGAAGGCCTTGAATCCGCATTGCGTGTCGCGATACGGAA
>JBAIYI010000799.1:0-1785 GCA_037915955.1 Terriglobales bacterium | reverse complement strand
TGAGGCCCCCCTATGTGCCAAGGAGAGATGCACCAGGACGACTACGGCAGCACCATTGTTCTTTGTTGTAATCTTGCGGACACCCATCGAGCTGTTGAAGGCCAAACCAGAAATTTTCAGCCGTGTTGGAACTGTCCCTGGAAGCTCTTCGACCTTGAAGTTTTGCACGTCCTTTGATTCAAGGATCACGTCGAAGAACATGTTATACAGAGCCATACCCCCTACAACCGCTAGAAGCACGACCAAGAAAAGAGCGAGTTTGTATATTGTCTTCATTTTCAACGCAGCGACGATCCCGGAAAACCGGGGACACGAACGTGTGAAAAAATTCATTTTGAGTGATCATTGTTCTTACAAGCGGTGCTGCTGACCCTGCGGAAGCGCATTACTTGTTCGCATAAAGCTGAACACCATGAATCACGTTGCGTTAAGCAGGCGCTCCAATCGGTTCTGTCAGCCTGCTTTTCTTCGTTATGCTGAACCACCGAATCAGGTTGTAGCTGAGACATGCCCACATAGCTTCCATCGACGCTTTCAGTCGACCTCGGCAGCGGAACTGTCTCAACCCACACCGTTGTTTGATCCACGCGTGCGGAAACTCGGCTACCCGCGAGCGCTGGGAATAAATCGACTGTGCTTCGGCGGTGGCCATCTTGTTCTTGAATGCGATAGTCGCTGGCGGTTCGATGAGCCGCGTAATCGAACGTACCCATTTCGGGCGGGCCTTTGGGGGACCGCATTGACTCCGCAAAGGACAGTTCGGGCACGCAGCTTTCGGGGCGCGATAGACACGCGTTCGCACTCCATTACCGCGGTTCAGCAGAGCACGCGCGCGCAGGATTTCTCCGGCCGGGCAGGTAAAACAATCGCGCTCGGCGTCGTAGGGAAAGGCGCTGGCTTGAAAGGCACGATCCCGGCCCTGCGCGTCGCGCTCACCTGGTTTCCAGCTGTCCTGCCATGAGCCATAGAAGTCGACTCCGTGAGCTGCTGCGGCCTGAACTGAAGCGTGATTGGTATAGTCGCCGTCGGCAACCAGTTGCTTCGGTTTACGGCCCAGCGCCTGTTCGCATCTCTCAAGTGCAGGCTCTAGTTGCCGGTAGTCAATGGCGTCTGTCGTGGCCTCCACATTGACGATGAGCCCGTGCGCTGTATCGGTGAGCAACTGCAGGTTGTAGCTGGGAACCGTTCCGCCCTCGCCATTGCGCATCACATGTGCTTCTGGATCCGTGGTGGACACACGAGCTGTAAACTCCTTGCGGTCGTGCTTCTTCTCCCGCTGCAGCCGCTCCACTTCGCGATGCGCTGCTTCCAGCCGACTCACCCGCTGTCGCGCCGCCCGACGCTTGGCTGCAGCCTGCCGTTTGGCCATCTTCTCCTCTTCCGCTGCTTGCAGATCCATAAGTCGGACCTGCTCGCGGGCAAGCGCCAGATGTGCGGCAATCTTTTCTTTGCGACGGAACGTGTTGCCACCGGCATTGGCTTTGATCTTCGTGCCGTCCAACGTCAGTCGCTCCATGGTGATCAGTCCTTCAGCGCTGAGCAGACCAAGCACCTGCACGAACAGATCATCGAGCGCCGCCTTGTGCTCTGAACGAAAGCCGGACAACGTGCGATAGCTGACCGGCTCCAGGCCGCAAAGCCACTGGAATGCCGGCTCAAACTCGCATTGACGTGCAGCTTCCCGCGCCGAACTGATGCCTCGGCTGTAGGCGTAAATCCAAACGCTGATCAGTAACTGGGGATCGGTGTGATCGCGGCCCGGTTGGCCTTCTACCGCGGAGATTT
>JBAIYI010000817.1:0-4704 GCA_037915955.1 Terriglobales bacterium | reverse complement strand
AGCAACCGAGTAGACAAACCAACCGTGAACCGGCGCGTGATGCACCTGCTCCATCGATGCGGGCAGCCATCCGGGTGGAGCAGGCCTTTAGGCCTACGGTAAAGGCACACGACAAAAACGGCTTTAGCCGCTGAGGTAAAAAACAGTTTTGACGTAGAGACGCGGCATGCCGCGTCTCACTCTCAACTTGCATTGAATGGCTGCGACTTCAACAACCATGCTCATTGGGCGTGATGTCCGTCCGCATTGTTCAAGATCAGGGCCGTAGGCCCGTCAAGAAGTTAGCCCACTTCGTAGCCATGCGGGAGCGTAGCGACCCATGGCGGAGAGGTGGGTAAGCTCGCAATAAAACACAGAGCCCCGTAGGGGCGACACAATCGTGCGACGGGCCGAGCTTGGAATGTAAACTTCGCGCTACATTTTGGCGCTGTGATTTGAAAATTGACGTAGAGACGCGGCATGCCGCGTCTCACTCTCTCCCTCTGAACATGGATCGGGTTACCAAACCGTATTTACTACTTTTCACGATAATCCTTCTCTCCGCCCCCGCCTTCTCCCAAACCCTTCCCGGCTCCGGCGGCGTGGCCGAAATCAGCGGCGTCGTCCGATTTGAAGGCCGACCCGCCCCGCAGGGCATCCAGGTCCTCCTCGATATTGCTCCTTCACGCGATCAGGCCGTGGCTGGAACCGGCGAAGTGGACCGCGCCATGACCGACTCCTCCGGCAGATTTATCTTTCCCCGCGTCACGGCCCTTGGCCGTGGCAACACCAAGCTCTTCTCCGTCACCGTGCGCTATCCCGGATATCGCGAGGCGTTCCAGATTGTGGACCTCACCTTCTCCAATCATGGGTACGTCAATCTCGACCTCCGACGCTCCGAGCCCGAGAGGCAGGGCCCGCGTCCTGGAGGCGTCTTTCTCAGCGCGCACCAGCCCTCTTCTCCGCAAGCGCAGCAGGCGCTGGCCAAAGGAGAACAACTGCTGCTGGTGAAGCATGATCCCAAAGCAAGCATTGATAGCTTTAAGAAGGTCACCAAACTCGATCCCAAGTTCACCAACGGCTTCCTGCTCCTGGGCACCGCCTATATGCAGACTCAATCCTGGTCTGACGCGCGCTCAGCCTTTGAGCATGCCTGCAAGCTGGAGCCGCAGAACTCTGAGGCGTATCTCGGCGTGGGAGCAGCACTCGACTCAGAAAAAGATTTCGGCGGCGCACAGAAAGCGCTCGCCAGGAGCCTGGAACTCAAACCTGACTCCGCCGAAGCCAATTACGAAATGGCCCGCAGCTACTGGGGTGCGGGCGACTGGCAACGCGCCGAACCATACGCGCGCAAAGCCCTGCAGATCAATGGCAGCTTCCCACCGCCTCACGTCGTCATGGGCAACATCTATCTGCGCCATCGCGACGCGCAGGCAGCCCTCGGCGAATTTGAGCAATACCTGAAGCTTGCCCCCGAAGGGCAGTTCGCCCCTGCCGTGAAGGAGATGATCGCCAAAATCCACCGGGCGGAGAAATAGCATCTACTCAATACGTGAGCTGTTGATTCATATGCGTAATCGCCTTAATCACGCCTTAACTCTCTTTCTGGTTTCGGTGCTCCTGGCCGGTGCTCTCATCGCGAAGACGTCTGTAAAAGACCTGCCGCCCCGCTACCGCACCTGGCTGACCGACGAAGTCAACTACATCATCACCAACGAAGAACGGGACACCTTTCTTCTCCTGCCCACGGACGCAGATCGCGACAAGTTCATCGCCAATTTCTGGGAGGTCCGCAATCCCACTCCTGGCGCACCCGGCAACGCCTACAAGGAAGAGATCTATAAACGAATCGAGTACGCTAAGGAACACCTGGGCGGCGTGCATACTGCCATGGGGCAGACTTATGTAACGCTTGGAGAACCCAAGCAGCGCGCGCCCTACATTGGCCGCTCTGACGTGCGCAACATGGAAATCTGGTTTTATCAGAACACCAATCCCGCCCTGCCTCCCTACTTTAACGTCGTGTTCTTTGACCCGGACAACACCGGCGACATGCGCTTCTACAGTCCCTATATGGACGGGCCGGCAAGACTCACAACTTCGGTCATGAACGTGGGCAACAACAAACAGGCCCTTCAGACCATTGACCGTTCGCTCGGGCGCGAAGTTGCCCGCACCACCCTCTCACTCCTGCCCGGCTCGCCCGTGGACATGCAGAACGCAACCGCCAGCCTGGAATCGGACGTGATGCTCGGCATCATCAGGAATCTGGCTAACCATCCGCTCACCAAGGCCGAACTTGAGCAGAAGCGGATGGCCGAACGCGTCACCCATCGCGTGATCCTGGATGAGCAGTTCCTTGACGTGCTCACAGTCGCCCTGCGCGACACCGAAGGCAACTTCAATCTGCATTACCTCTTGCGCATGCGTCGCCCCGCTGACTTTCTCATCGAAGAAGCCGAAGGCCGGACCTTTTATAACGTTGATGTAACCGCGCACGTTTTCGGCCCGGATAACAAACTGATTTACCAGCAGCACAAGACCGCCAACAGTTACCTCAACAGCGCCGATCTGGAGCGCCTGAAGCACAGCGCCTTTGGCTATGAGGGCTGGCTTCCGCTCGCCCCGGGAAAATATCGCGTTGAGTTTCTGCTGACCAACAAGCTCAACAAGACCGCTTACCGTGCCGAACGAGACATCACCATTCCCGCTGCACCGCAAAATGGCTTGCGTATGTCGGACGTGGTGGCTTTCTCCGCTGCAGAAAACGTGGGCGAGGGCCGCAACTTCCTTCCTTTCACGTTGGGCGGCGTGAAGTTTACCCCGCTCGCGGGCGATGCGCTGACCTTCGCGCCCGGGCAAAGCGTGAGCATCTTCTATCAGCTCTGGGCTCCGCCCAATGAATCCAGCGCAGCCGCTGGCCAGAACGTAAGTGTGGATTACGCTTACGGTCGCCCCGGCGCTGCCGGCGACACCAAAGATCTCCACGAACAGGTGGACCGGCGCCAGTTCGATCCTTACGGCTCCATGCTCACCGGCAAAAAAATTGCCCTCGCGCCGGAAGCAGGCGCCGGAAACTATCGCCTCATGATCAGCGCCACCGATCCCGCGGACCACCAGAAGGTGTATTCGTCGCTCAACTTCCGCGTCTACAGCGGCCCAGGCGCGGCACCGCCTTACGATGTTGTCGATCCCGACCTCGCCGACGACGTGGCCAGAGGCGTCCCCGACTTCAACCGGGCCCTCTGCGCGCTCGCGCAGAACGATAAAGACTCGGCCTTGCGCTGGTTCAAGGTCGCGCTCATGCGCAACCCGCAAAACGAGGTCGCACGCTCCCGCCTCGCCCAGCTCTATTACGACAAGCAGCAGTACGCTGACGTGGCTGCGCTCTTCGCTCGTTCTCCCGTGACCCGCGAAACTGATGAAGAGGCGATCCTGCGCGGCGCTGACAGCATTGCCCGCACCGGCAGCGTTCCGCGTGCTATTTCCCTGCTGGAAAATGCCCTCAACATCCGCGGCAACAGCGGCCCGCTTTACCTGGCACTCGCCGGTTATTACCGTGACGAAGGCAACAACCAGAAGGCGGTGCAACTGGAGTCCAAGGGCCGGGAACTGATAAAACAGTAAGTAAAGATTTCTCTCTGCCGCTGCGCGTTGAATGCTGCAAGATGGCGCGGCTTGAGCGTTCTCTGACTTACGCATGCGTTTATCCCTGCTTCAAATTACCTGTCGGGTGGGCCTCGTCTGCCTGATGTACAGCGCTGTCTTAAGTGCGCAGACCACTGCGCCGCCTCAGCAGCCACCTGCCGCCGACAAACCAGCCCCCATTGCTCCACGCCAGATCACAGGATTGGTGCGCCTGGGAACCAGGCCTGCGCCGGCTGGAATCACCGTGAGCGCCCGCATTGTCTTCCGCGAAGGCGAAGAGCATCCTGAAATTGCCCAGGCTAAAACTGATTCAAACGGCAGGTTTGTCCTTGGTCATCTGGAGACCTTTGGCGCCAACCAGGGCCGCGAGAACTTCGCCGTAAGCGCCATTTACCCCGGCTACGACGGAGACGTAAAGGTCGTTGATCTCATCACGTCTGAGCGCGGCGAGACCACCCTCGATCTCTCTCCGGAAAAGACCGTCAACAAGTCCACGGCTGCCCCCAACCCGGTGGACCGGTTTCCTGTGGATAAAGAGAAACTCCGCAAAGCGAATCTTCCCCAGGTGCAGCAGGCCATGGATCGCGGCCAGGAACTCCTTTTCCGCCAGCACAATCCGCAGGCAAGTACTGAGGAATTTCGCAAGGCCATAAAGCTCGATCCCTGGTACGGGCCCGGGTACATCCTGCTTGGCCTGGCCTACATGCAAATGGCGAACTGGAGCGAAGCGCAGTGGGCCTTTGAAGAAGCGCAGAAGGTCGAACCCGGCAACCCTCAGGGTTTTCTTGGCGCAGGCTCCGCGATGAATGAACAGAAGAACTACGCTGCCGCGGAGAAAGCGCTGGAGCACGCCCTGGAGCTGCGCCCCCAATCGCCGGAGGCTCACTACGAACTCGCACGCACCTTGGGCGCTCTCGGTAAGTGGGAGCCCGCGGAAGCGCATGTGCGGCGCGCCCTGGAGCTGAATCCTGATTACGCGGGCCCGCACGCGCTAATGGGGAACATTTATCTGCAGCAGGAGAATGCCGAGCAGGCGCTGGCGGAATATAAGGAATATCTGCGGCTGGACCCCCAGGG
>JBAIYI010000102.1:0-5444 GCA_037915955.1 Terriglobales bacterium | reverse complement strand
GCGCTGGGTACGCTGAAGGCGGGCTGCGTATTCTGCCCGCTTTTCTCCGCATTCGGTCCGGAGCCGATTCGGGCCAGGATGACGATGGGGGGTGCCCGGTTCCTGGTCACCACCAAATCGCTGTTCCACCGCAAAGTGAAATCGCTGCTTCCTCAGCTTCCCAAACTTGAAAAAGTGCTGGTGATTCCTGACAGCGAAGAGGTCGTGTCTGACCGCGCAGTCCTGAACTTCAATGAGTTGATGAACGCAGCGAGCGCGGAGTTCGAGATTGGACATACGGATCCGGAAGACCGCGCATTGCTCCACTTCACCAGCGGAACCACGGGTACACCAAAAGGCGCCGTTCACGTCCATCAGGCAGTGGTGGCGCATAACATTACAGGCAAACTGGCGCTGGATTTTCACGATAACGATGTCTTCTGGTGCACGGCTGATCCCGGATGGGTGACGGGCACTTCCTACGGGATCATCGCTCCGCTGACAAACGGCATAAGCAGCATTGTGGACGAGGCCGATTTCGACGCAGAACGGTGGTACCGGATTCTCCAGGAACAACAAGTCACAATCTGGTACACCGCTCCAACCGCGATTCGCATGCTAATGAAGGCAGGCAAGGACCTGCCAAAAGCCTATGACCTGAGTTCGCTGCGATTCCTGGCCAGCGTGGGAGAACCGCTCAATCCCGAGGCTGTGGTATGGAGCAAAGAGACGTACGGTCTGGCGTTCCACGACAACTGGTGGCAGACGGAGACCGGAGGCATCATGATCGCTAATTTTGCGTCCATGGATATCCGGCCAGGCTCGATGGGAAAGCCGCTCCCGGGGATTGACGCGGCGATCGTCCAAAAGAGTGAGGATGGAGTTGTGGAAGAGATTCTGGAGCCGGGCGTGGAGGGAGAACTGGCGCTACGCCCGATCTGGCCCTCAATGTTCCGGGGATATTGGGGGGAGCGCGAACGCTACGAGAAATGCTTTGCGAGCGGATTCTATCTTACAGGTGATCTGGCGAAGCGGGATTCCGACGGTTACTACTGGTTTGTGGGCCGCAAGGATGACGTGATCAAGACATCCGGACACCTGATTGGGCCGTTTGAAGTTGAGAGTATCCTGCTGGAACACAAGGCGGTGGCAGATTCCGCCGTCATCGGCAAACCGGACCCCGTATCCGGCGAGATCGTGAAGGCGTTCGTAGTGTTGCACGAAGGCAAAGAACCGACAGAGATGATGAAACGGGAGATCCTGGGCTTTGCGCGATCCAGGCTCGGCGCCGTGGTAGCGCCCAAGGAAATTGACTTCGTCACCACCGTGCCCAGAACCCGCAGCGGGAAGATCATGAGGCGGCTCCTCAAGAATCGTGAGTTGGGCCTTCCTGAAGGAGATACCTCAACTCTTGAACAGAGTTGAAGAAGGCAGGTGCTGCGTTGAGCACATTGGCGAAGGCTACTGAGATCATCACGGGAACAGAAACCTCTGACCGTGAACATGCGCTTCTGCTCCTGCGCGAAATGCTGCGCATCCGTCGCTTCGAAGAGAAAGCCGCGGAAATCTACACCATGAGCAAGATCCTGGGTTTTCTCCACCTTTATATAGGGGAGGAGGCCGTAGCCGTAGGGGCGATGCAGGCACTTACACCAGAAGATCGCATCGTGGCGACTTATCGCGAGCATGGCCAGGCGCTTGCGCGGGGGGTTCCCGCTAAATCGCTGATGGCAGAGATGTACGGAAAGGCCACCGGCTGCAGCCACGGCCATGGTGGGTCTATGCATTTCTTTGATGTGGACCGGCGATTTTATGGAGGATATGGGATCGTTGGCGGCGGCCTGCCAATTGCAGTTGGGCTGGCTCTGGCCGACAGAATGCAAGGGCATCCGGAAATTGTAACTGCCTGTTTCTTCGGCGACGGAGCAGTGGCTGAGGGCGAGTTCTTCGAATCTCTCAACCTTTCGGCCTTGTGGAAGCTTCCCGTCCTCTGGCTTTGCGAAAACAACTTGTACGCAATGGGCACGGCGCTGGAAAGGCACCAGGCGCAGACCAATATCACGTTCAAAGCACAGGGCCAAGGAGTGCCTTCGTCCACTGTGGATGGAATGGATGTGGTCGCCGTAGAAGCTGCCTGCCGCCAGGCGGCTGAGATCGTACGCAAAACCGGGAATCCATTCCTGGTGGAGCTGCGCACTTATCGGTACCGGGCGCATTCCATGGCCGATCCTGACCTGTACCGCAGCAAGGAGGAGATTGCGGAATGGCAGACGCGCGATCCCATTGCCACATACCAGACCCGCTTACGTGGACAGGCTCTGCTGAATGACAAGGAACTCTCCGAGATTGAAGGAGAAGTCGCGAAAGAGGTGGCAGATGCCATCGATTTCGCCGAGACCAGCCCGTGGGAGCCGGTTGAGAATTTGCTGAAGGACGTCTGTGCGCCGGAGGCACCCAAACCATGAAGAAGAAAATGACGTACCGAGAGGCGATCCGAGCTGCACTGCGACAGGCGATTCGCAACGACCCTGCGGTTTTCCTGATGGGCGAGGATGTAGGCCGGTACGGCGGAGCATTTGCTGTAAGCCTGGGTTTGCTGGAAGAGCTCGGGCCCGAACGCATACGGGATGCGCCGCTTTCGGAATCAACCTTTGTGGGTGCGGGAATCGGGGCCGCCCTGGCGGGCATGCATCCGATCGTAGAGATCATGACGGTGAACTTCAGCATGCTTGCGCTTGACCAGATCGTGAACAATGCCGCGACATTGCGGCATATGTCCGGCGGGCAACTCCATGTGCCCCTCATTGTGCGAATGGCCACAGGAGGGGCGCGGCGAATGGCGGCGCAACACTCCCACAGTCTGGAGGGATGGTACGCGCATATACCGGGAATTAAGGTGCTCACTCCTGCAACAGTAGCCGATGCAGGCGGAATGCTGCTGGCCGCGCTGCAGGAAGAAGACCCGGTTTTCATCTTCGAGCATGCCACGCTTTACCCGATCTCGGCAGAGAATGAAGAAGAAATTGCGCCAGTGGACATTTGCAAAGCCGCTGTGCGCCGGCCCGGAAAGGACATCACGCTGATCGGCTTTGGCGCGACAGTGAACAAGTCATTGCAGGCTGCCGAGCAACTGGCGGCAAAAGGAATCGACGCGGAAGTGATTGACCTGCGCGTGCTGCGGCCGCTGGATTCGGCAACAATCATGGAATCAGTGGCAAAGACACACCGTGCGATCGTGGTAGATGAAGCGTGGAAGACCGGGAGTTTTGCGGCCGAAATAAGCGCTCGAATCATGGAGGATGCCTTCGACGAGCTGGATGCCCCGGTAGCCCGGGTTTGCGGCGCAGAAGTTCCAATGCCGTATGCGAAACACCTGGAAGATGCCGCATTACCCCAGCCAGCCACGATTGTGAGTGCAGTCCAAGCCTTTTTCTGAGGATGCCATGGCCCAGTTTCTGATGCCTCATCTCGGGGCGGACATGACCGAAGGCAAGCTGCTTGTATGGCGGAAAAAGCCCGGCGACCATGTCACGCGCGGAGAGATCATCGCCGATGTCGAAACCGACAAGGCAGATATTGAAGTAGAAGTATTCACCAGCGGGGTGATTGAGAAATTCCTGGTTGAACCGGGAACACAGGTTCCTGTGGGGACGCCTCTGGCGATCATCCGAACGGAGGGAGAGCCTGCACTCAAAGCGGAGCCACCGGCCCAGCCCGGGCCAGCTCTGCCAGGTCCTGCAGTGGTGATCTCTAAGCCACCTGTTGCGGCTCCGGCCCCGACTGTGACCCCAGCGTCTGCAACGGGGGCTGCACCAGCTCCGGTCGACTCGCACCGGCTGCATATTTCACCGGTCGCGAGGAAACTGGCGGCCGAGGTGGGAATTGATCCGACTTCGATAACGCCAAGCGGCCCAGGCGGCAGAATCACGCGAGAAGACGTGGAACGCGCATCCAAAGCCAAAGCCGCAGCTGCATCTCTGCCTCCGCGACTGACAGTGGTTTCCGCTCCAACTGCTGCGCCTCCACCGAGCGTTACGCCCACAGCCGTTGCAGCCCCGAAGGCCGCGGCCGGCGATAGGGCGGCGCGCATGCGGCAGACGATTGCCGCAGCCATGGCGCGTTCTAAGAGGGAAATCCCGCATTATTACCTGAGCACAACGATCGACATGAAATCCGCGCTCGACTGGCTGGCGCAGGAGAACCTGAAACGCCCTGTTGAGGCACGTATCCTATACGGAGTGCTGCTGGTGAAGGCTGTTGCCCTGGCGTTACGTGAAATACCAGAGCTGAATGCAGTATGGGAAGGGACCATGCCTGTAACCAAGCCGGAAATACATGTTGGCGTAGCGGTCTCACTGCGTGGTGGCGGGCTCGTGGCCCCGGCGATTCATAACACTGACAAAAAATCTCTGGGAGAGCTGATGAAGGATTTTCGCGATCTGGTGCAGCGTACCCGCGCCGGCACTTTACGCAGTTCGGAGATTTCAGATCCAACCATCACCGTCACTAGTCTGGGCGAAGAAGGCGTGGAAGGGGTATTCGGCATCATTTATCCGCCGCAGGTGGCGCTTGTGGGCTTTGGAAAAGTGCAGCAACGCCCATGGGTGGTGGATGGCGGCGGCTTGGCTGTGCGACCGCTGATCCATGCCACATTGTCAGGCGATCACCGGGTTACTGATGGACATCGCGGAGGTCTGTTCTTGAATGCCGTGGAGCGCTGGCTGCAGCAACCGGAGAAATTATGACGACTGAGGAAATTCAAAAAAGCGTACTGCGACTGTTGGGGACCGTTGCTCCTGAAGCCGATCTCAGCAGCATCAAACCGAATATTCCTTTCCGCGATCAGCTCGACCTCGATTCAATGGACTTCCTGAATTTTGTCATCGCGATGCACAAGGAATTCAAGGTAGAGATACCTGAAGCAGATTACGCCAGGGTCGCTACCCTGAATGGCTGCAGCGCGTATATCGAGTCTCACCTGCCCACCTCAGCAAGGTAAGCCTCTGGCGGCCGGGCTACGCGGTTTGCAATACCTGTATTTGCGCACCTGAACGCTCAAGCATCTGGCAAATCTGCTGATCGCTGGGCTGCGCGAAATCCTTGTACCAGTAGCCGACATTGATGAACTTCCGGGGCTCCATAAGACAGGCGACTTCGTCGGCCGCCTTACTGAGCGCTGCTACGGCAGAGTGAGTGGCCACAGGGATGGCAACAATTACCTGGGCCGCCCCCTGTTGTCGCAATGTCTGCACCGCCATGGCAAGAGTTGATCCGGTGGTGGCACCGTCGTCAGCCAGGATTACGATCTTGCCGTTCAGATCCGGCAGCTTGCGGGCACTTGCATACGCTTCTTCGCTGCGTGCGAGCCGCCGCTTTTCCCTCTTGATGATGGCAGCCACCCAACGCTCTGCCAGTTGCAGTTTTCTGGTGAGCGCCGGATCAACAAAGGAACTACCTCCGCTGGT
>JBAIYI010000377.1:0-2456 GCA_037915955.1 Terriglobales bacterium | reverse complement strand
GCCCGAGAAAGCCGCGGCACTGAATGCAGAAGAAATCCTCCGCGATCCATCTCATGTGCGAGCCTTGCCGGAGCACGAGTTGCGCGCGCTATTCGCTCAAGCTGGATTGCCCGAGCCTACGATCGGCCGTTACCGCGTGGAATGTGAGCTTGACGATCTGCTCTCGCGCTCGTTCCCCAACTCGGGTGACGAGCCGAAAATCCGCAAGATGTTTGCCGATTCAATCCCCGGCGACACTCTGGGCCTCAATACCCGGGTGGAGAACGACAAAATCTTCTACAGCTTTCCGGTCGCGGTGCTGGTCAGCAGGAAAGCTTGAGAGCATTCATTTTTTGATTTTCCTGGCCAGGAATGCAGCTGCGGCCTGGAAGGCTTCGCGGTCGTTGCGCATCATCTCCCGTGCCATGTTAGTGGCTTTCTTATCTTTTTCCACAGACCTGTAAAAAAGCTGAGGATCGTTCCCTTCAGGAGGCCGAAGCGGACTTCCCCCGGCATACACGGCGGCGCCGGTGGCTACCACTGCCACCTCGCGATCTAGCGTGCTATTTGGGTCCCTGACGCTCGCGGAAAGCCCGCCCACCTGCGCCCCTCTGGCCGCTGTAATGGTCTGTTCGCTTGGGTGCGAGCGCTTCTGGTTCTCCTCTACATGCTCGAACAGTATCCAGCGAAAAGAACTCTGCCATCCTTGAGCGCATCCGCCACAGCTTAATTTCAGCTGTCCTTGTTCTTCACGGATGCCGTCAACGTAGCAGAGGGCAGAAGCTTTCCGGTAGCCTTCCTGCTTCCACCATGCCAGCTGGTCCGGGCTCAAACCATCATGTGTGGCCTGAACAGTCTGGCCCTGCGGCACTCCATCGAGCCACATAACGCCGAAGTATCCGCGGCAGTCAGGATGGCCCGCGATGCCGGGTTGCGGCGCTTCATTAGTGGCCTGGGCGAGGGATAAACCGGAAACCAAAAATGCGAAAGACAGGAGGTAGAGAGTTTTCATAGAAGAAGGCCTCCTTGCAGTGGCATGGAACGGTTCAACCGTGCGTATTCTGTCCATCCCGGACTGAGCTTGTCAATCTCATAAATGCAGATTCGCATGCATGTGAAGCAGACTGTGGTCTTGAATCAAAAGAGAGACGTCCCTCATCTCATGGCACATGCATGTTGCCGAAATCTGGCGGTATCCGGTTAAGAGTTTGAAGGGCGAGCAGCTAAACGAAGCGGAAATTACGCCGCTGGGAATCCCCGGCGACCGCGAAGTGGCGGTGGTTCGGGAAATCAACAACCGGTTTCTCACCTCGCGCACACAACCGGCGCTGCTGGGGCTCCAAGGCTCGCTCGATCGGGATGGAAATGCCACAATCAATGGCATTCCGTGGAACAGCCCTGAAGCTAATGCCCTGATCAACGCCACGGCGAAACAAGCCGTCCGGCTGGAGCGCACGCCGCACCCACAAGCCTTTGACATACTGCCGCTGCTGATCGCCACAGACGGAACGGTAGGGAAGCTTGGTATAGATCGGCGACGGCTTCGTCCCAACATCCTCATTGCCGGCGTTGACGGTCTGAACGAACGCGACTGGCCGGGTGGGATCATCGCCATTGGCTCGGTCCGCATTCGCGCCGTGAAGCTGCGCGAGCGCTGCGTGATGACCACTTTCGATCCCGATACGCAGGTGCAGGACAACTCCGTCCTGCTGCGCATTATTCGCGACCTTGACGGGACGGCAGCGCTGGATTGCTCTGTCATTGAACCGGGGCACATCCGCGTGGGGGATGAGGTGAGAGTGCTGTAAAGAATTCCGGACCACGCAAGGAACCCCTATAGGCGTCAATACTGTTCACCCTCAGGTCTATTTTGGTTATAGGGATCCCTCACCTCGGCAAAGAACGCCGGGGATTCGGGATGTTAGCAGCTCAGTCATAAAGCTTCATCTTCGGCCACATCTCCTGCAGGTTGAACTTTGGCCCGCGGCAGAGCCAGATGGTGAACCATTCATCGCGGCGTGAATAAGGATGTTCCACCCGCCCGGCGGCCTCTACGCTCTGAAAATGCTCGCGGTCCCCGCGCCCGCTGCTGCGCAGGACAATCATGGTGCTTGCGTCATAGTTGCCCGGCCCCCAGATCCAGTAATTGTTGTGCTTACTGATGGCCCGCGGGAGTCCATACTTTGGCCCGAAGAAGTCGACGGCGGCAGCTTCTCCCCAGCCGTTCGAGAAAATAGCTGTGCGGGCGCGCTCTTCCGGAGGCAGGCTGTTGTAGACGCGCGCTACCTGCTCGACCATTTCCTGCCATCCAAATTCGTCAGCGAAGTACTGCGGCAGCGGACCATTATTCTGGTTTTCGGCTTTCGGCGGCTCAATACCCAGCTTCTTCTGATATGCGATCACGTTTTCCGGCGAGAGAATGGGGCAGAAGATGGGCGCCAGCAGCACTCCCGCAACGAATACAAGCACGGCATAAA
>JBAIYI010000179.1:0-2370 GCA_037915955.1 Terriglobales bacterium | reverse complement strand
GCGAGTTTCAGAGTTCGTGCTCAAGTTGTACAAGCAGGCGCAGCGCACGCAGAAGATCGTGCAGAACCTGCTTTCCTTTGCGCGCCAGCAGAAGCCGCGCCGCATCCATGTGGACCTGCGCAACGTGATTGAAGACACCATGGCGCTGCGCGATTATGACCTGAAGGTCAACAACATCATCGTGCAGCGCGAATTCGCTGCGGCGCTGCCGGCCGTGGTTGCCGATCCGCACCAGCTCGAGCAGGTGTACCTGAACATCATCAACAACGCGGCGGATGCCATGCTCGAAACCGGACGCGGTGGGCTGCTGAATATCCGGGTTTATCGCGAGAACGGGCAGATCGTAAGCGAGTTCCGTGATTCGGGTCCGGGCATCTCTGATCCCAAACACGTGTTTGATCCCTTTTTTACCACCAAGGGCGTGGGCAAGGGCACAGGGCTGGGGCTGAGCATCTGCTACGGCATCGTGAAGGAACACGGCGGAGAGATCACCGCCGCCAATCACCCGGATGGCGGAGCCTTGCTCACGGTGCGGATACCAGCGGCGGAAGGCGAGGCGCCGCTGACCGAACGCGATCGTATCGTTGCCCGTCGCGAGCCGCAGCTTGAAGGTCGCGTGCTCCTGGTGGATGACGAAGACGCGGTGCTCGATTACGAACGTGAAGTACTCACCGCGGCCGGCCTGCGCGTCTCCACCGCCACCTCCGGCAGCGCGGCTATCGCATTAATTGAGCGTGAAGATTTTGACGGCATCCTGCTGGATAACAAGATCCCTGGCGAGGTCTCCAGCGAGGACCTTTATCGCTACGTCGAGCAGAACTTTCCGGAGTTGGTGCGCAAGACCGTTCTGGTGCTTTCCAACATCTCCGATCCTGACGTCCGCGCTTTTGTGGACGCTACGCAGGTCTTGTGCCTGGTAAAGCCATTTGAAGTCGCGGATCTTCTGGCCGCCGCGCGCCGCATGCTCCGCCGCACCCGCGCCGCTGCTCATTCCTGACTCGTCCTCGCACGCGTTGCATGCACCATTATCTTTCCCAGCCTTTGCGGTCCGGCGATCGCTAATAACCCGTTCTGAACCCACTCCGGCGCGGCCAGCAGCCGTCGCAGCCGGGCGGCATTCCGAAACGCGGGGCCCAGCCTCTGCAAATAAAGCTTGCGATACGCCTCATGTGTCTGGGAAAGGGAAGTGCCGTCACGCAGGTACTGAACCGCTGCCTCTGCCGCCATCGCGCCGCTGTGCAGCGCCAGCGAGATACCGTCGCCGGCGAAAGGATCAATGAATGCTGCTGCGTCTCCCGCCAGGAGCATTCCATCCTGCTCCGTTTGCGGCTCGCGGAAATACAGACCTGAAGTGGCAATATCGTCAAAGATTGGCTGCCAGTCGCGGCTGCGCCACCACAATCCGGGATGCAGAGCAAAGCACTCCTGCAGCGACTTTGCCAGGGTGACCGGCACTATGGCTGAAACGTTGATCCGGTCCTCACCAACCTGCGAGACGCCGCAGTAGCCTTGTTCGAAGAAGTAAAGGTCTATTGAGGGTGGGGGCGCCGCCTCATGGAAGTGCGCCTTCAGACCAATCCACCTTGCACCGTTCTCCTGCGGCGCCCTGGTGAGTTCCGACCAACGACCGGCGCAATTCACCACGGCCGATGCGCGAATCAACTTTACCGCCGTGAACACCTCCATGGGCGTGCCTGCAGCTACTTTCTTCACTGCCGTCTGCTGCTGAACGCAGACGCCCGCTCTTTCTGCTGCCCGAATTAATTCCTGATCCAGATCAAAGCGCGGAATACTGCGCGCAGGTGACGGCAACGGAAAATGCACAACCCGGTTTTTGAGGAACAGCCTTGATGAAAGAATTTCCGGAGCGGAAGCAAAGGCATGGTTTATCAGGAGCGATTGCAGCAAGCCGAGCGACTCCGGCGAGACGAACTCACCGCACACCTTGTGCCGAGGAAACTTTGATTTCTCAAGTAGCAGCACACGAACGCCCTTGCGCGCAGCCGTGATCGCGCAGGCGCACCCGGCGGGTCCTGCTCCGATTACGATCAGGTCGAAGTCGGCTTTTGCTTCCACGCAATCGCTCCCATGCGGAACAGGTAGTGCGCCTTGATCTCGACGGTGTCCGCGCCCGATCGTAGCAGCAGCGCGCGCATCTCCGGCATTGTGTATGCGCGCTGCACGGAGACCGGCGCATCATGCCGGGTCAGCCGGCTGCGATAGAGAGCTCGCCCGGCCACGGCCAGCCAATAATGAACCGAGCTGCGAATCAGGTCATTCACAACGATTGCATACCGCGCCACTCGCAGGGCTTCGCGCGCGGAGTGCACCAGTTCGTCCGGCTCGAGATGATGAATGAAGAGGGTTGAG
>JBAIYI010000253.1:0-5771 GCA_037915955.1 Terriglobales bacterium | reverse complement strand
CAATCGTATCAGAATTTGCCGGCCTGAATCCAGCCTTTCACCTCGTCGGCTACCGAAAACACCTGGGCCGGGTCGCCATGATAACGCGCTTCTAGCTCGTACGCGTTTTTCTCCAGCGGAATGCCGTCATACCCGCCGCCGCTCAAGAAGCCGTGGACATACTTCTCTGAAAAATCTTTGGATCCCATTTGCGCGTACTGCACCGCATGCACCAGTTCGTGAAACAGCAGGTCGTTGGTGAAGGGCTCGTGCGAGACGATCACGTCAACGAATGTGACCGCCGCAACGTCACTGAAGCTGGGCAGGTTCTTGAAGCCCATCATGCGTGCCATGGTATAGAACGATGGGTCCTGCACGCGTTCTCCGTTCAGCGCCAGCAGCCTCACCTGCTCGACCACGTCGGAGGGAAAAAACGGCTGCATGGCGGACTTCTGCTCCGAAGTGAGCGGCACGGCGCGCGCAGCGTAACGCTTCTGGCTCTTGAGAATGTAGTCTTCGACCATGCCAACCAACTGGTTAGCAATGCCGGGCGGCAGATTGGAAAGATCCATGCAGCGAGTGTAGCAGGCGCCGCAAACAAAAAAGACGCAGCCGAAGCTGCGTCTTTTGTTTGAAGCTGGAAGAAAGCTACGCCACGCCAATCTCCGCTGCGATCCGCTCGGTCACGAAGGCTTCAATCACATCGCCTTTCTTCACGTCATTGAAGTTGGCGATATTGATGCCGCATTCCATGCCGTTGCGGACCTCGCTGGCATCGTCCTTGAAGCGGCGCAGCGAGCCGATCTTCCCTTTGTAGACCTGCACGCCGTCGCGCACCACGCGGACTTCGTTGTCGCGCTTGATGTGTCCATCGAGCACGTAGCAACCGGCCACCACGCCCACCTTGGGAACGCGGAAGGTCTCGCGGATTTCCGCGCGGCCCTGGTACGTTTCCTTGATGACGGGTTCCAGCAGTCCGGCCATGGCTTTCTTGATCTCGTCCTGGAGCTCGTAGATGATCGAATGCAGGCGGATATCCACCTTCTCCATCTCGGCGAGTTCCTGGGCCTTGCGCTCCGGACGCACGTTGAAGCCGATGATCACAGCGTTGGAGGCGGAGGCCAGCAGCACGTCGTTTTCTGTGATGGCGCCCACGCCGCTACGCAGTATTCTGATCTTCACCTTCTCAGGGGAGAGTTTGGTAAGGGTATCGCTGAGCACTTCGGCTGAGCCGCCCACGTCCGTTTTCAGGATGATTGCCAGCTCCTTCACGCCCGCGCTCTTGATCTGCTCCGCCAGGCCTTCCAGCGAAATCTTGGACGATTTCGCCAGCGTGGCTTCGCGCGCCTTCTGCTCGCGGTATTCGGAGATCTGCCGCGCCTTCTCGCGATCGACAACCAGTAACTGGTCCCCGGCTTCGGGAAGGCCTTCCAGGCCGAGCACTTCCACCGGTGTTGACGGCGGTGCTTCATCCAGCGCTTTGCCGCGATCGTCAAACATGGCGCGAACTTTGCCGAACACGTTGCCGACCACAAAGCTGTCGCCTACCTTCAGCGTGCCATTCTGCACCAGCACGGTGGCCACTGATCCGCGACCGCGGTCCACCTTGGCTTCCACCACGGTGCCGCTGCCCGGACGCTCAGGATTGGCCTTGAGCTCGCCCAAATCGGCCACCAGGCAGATCATTTCCATCAGCAGGTTAAGGTTGGTGCGCTTCTTGGCTGAGACGTCAACGAACACCGTGGTGCCGCCCCAGTCTTCCGGCATCAGCCCGCGATCGGCAAGCTGTTTCTTCACGCGATCGGGTTGCGCCTCCGGCTTATCAATCTTGTTTACGGCCACAATGATCGGCACCTTGGCCGCCTTGGCGTGATCCATGGCTTCCAGCGTCTGCGGCATTACGCCGTCATCGGCCGCGACCACCAGAACCACAATGTCCGTGACTTTGGCGCCACGGGCACGCATACGTGTAAATGCTTCGTGGCCCGGCGTATCCAGGAAGACGATCTGACGGCCAAAGGCCGGAGAATCTTCCTTGGCGATCTTCACCTTGTAGGCGCCAATGTGCTGCGTAATTCCGCCGGCTTCGCCGCCGGCAACGTCGGTTTCACGGATCGCGTCGAGCAATGACGTCTTGCCGTGATCGACGTGGCCCATGATGGTGACCACCGGAGGACGAGTGACTGCGGCCAGCGCGGATTCCACCTCGCCGCCGGTCATCTCCGCCATTTCCTTTGCGGCCTGATCTTCAAAGCTGATCGCCTCAGAGTCGGCGCCAAAGTGGCGTGCCAGTTCCTTCGCCAGCTCGAAGTCGAGCGACTGGTTCACCGTGGCCATCACGCCGCGGGCCAGCAGACGGGCAATGAGATCTTTCGCGCGCACGCCCAGCTTTTCCGCCAGGTCTTTCACGCTAATGCCTTCGGTAATGGTGATGGAGCGCGTAATGGGAAGCGGCTCGTTCATCGACGCCATGCGTGGCGGCGGAACGAAGCCCTTCATCGGGCCTTCTTTATCACGCGGAATATATGGCTGGCCTGGGCGGCGGGGCGCTGGACGCCCTGCAGGCTTGCCGCTTCCGGGCGGTGGCGGACCTGCCGGGGGCGCGCCCATCCCCGGACGCGGCGGGTATCCCGTACGCGCGGCACTGGTGGGATGTGGGCCACGGCGCTGTTCGCCCGGCCGCTGATATTGCGGACGTGATCCCGGAGGACCACCTCCTCCCGGGCCTGAGGGCCGCGGGCGCTGGAAAATCGGCTGGCCACGCACCACGCCACCTTGCGGGCGCCCCTGCGGCTGTCCATGAACCTGCGACGGCGGGGCCTGCGGACGCGGCGGAGGTGCTGTATAAACAGGACGCGGGCCGGTCTGCGGCGTGATCATGCGGCGCTGCGGAACAATCGGCTGCTGCGATGCCGGTTTTTGCGGCGGTGCAGGAGCAGCGGGAGCTTCAGCAGGCGGTGCTGCCGAAACCGGCGCGCTCGGCGCTGCGGGAGCTTTTGCCGGAGGAGGAGTAACTACTGCAGCCGGAGGCTGAGCCTGCGCGGGTGGCGGCGTTACGATCACGGCCGGCGGAGCTGCAGGTTTTTCCGGAGCTGGCGGCTGAGCAGCGGGTGGCATGGCCACGATTGGCGGAGCTTGTCGAGGCTGCGGCGTAATCATGCGCCCCTCGGGCTGCTGCGGCGCGGGCGCCTTCGCCTGCGGAGGAGTGACCACTGCGGTCTTCTCTGCGGCAGGGGCTGGAGGCTGCACGATCACCGGCGTCTGCGGCTTGGCCGCGGGCGTTGCCGGTGGCTTCACCACGGTTGTCGCGGCAGGCCGGGCGGGAGGCGCCGGCGGTCGCGGAGGCTGCTGCTGTTCGTGCTCGCGCTGCTTCAACAGCTTCAACACGTCGCCAGGCTTGGAGATCTTGGAAAGGTCGATCTTCGGCTTGACGTCAGACGCGGAGGCTCTATCTCTGGAGGCAGAACCGGATTTGGCGGAGAAATGCTTCCTGATCTTTTCCGCCTCATCATCCTCAACGGAGCTTGAATGGGTCTTCTTCTCGGTTATTCCTACTTCTTCTAATACATCCAGAATCGCTTTACTCTTCACTTCAAGCTCTCTGGCCAGATCATTGATTCGAATCTTCATTCCGTTCTGTGGTTCCTCCAGGATTGTTCCCGCTACGCGATCATATCGACCTCACGGCTTTGGTTGTGCCGCGCATTGCTGCGCGGTTCGAACTCACTTGCTTATGATTCCTCGCCGCTGTGCGCGGCCTCACCCGGCTGTTGCTCCTCAGCAGGCTCTTCGGTTGCTACTTCTGCGCCTGCGTGTTCTGCGGCGCCCGCTTCCTGTTCAGTCTCCGGCAGAGCCTCTTGCGGCGCGCCTTCTTCGGTTGCGACTTCTTCGGTTGCAACTTCCGCGGTCACGCCCTCAGCGACCTGTGCGCCTTCCTGGTATTCAGGAGCAGCTTCTTCCGCCGCAGGTGTACCCTCGGCAGGCTGGCCTTCAAGAGTGGAAAAGTAATTATTCACCGCAATGCTGATTTTTTCCACAGTTTTAGGGCCTACTCCGGGCAGTTCTTCCAGCTGCTCTGGCGTCATGTCTGCCAGGGCTTCCACCGTGGTAATACCAGCTTCATGCAGCTTGGCAATCATCGCCTCGCCCAGGTCAGGGACGCGGTCCAGCGGAGTAGCGGCTGCGCCCACCAGGCTGGACATCTGCTGCTCCACTTCCTGGCGCTTTTCTTCTTCGCTCTTGATGTCGATCTTCCAGCCAAGCAGCTTGGCCGCCAATCGCACGTTCTGCCCTTTCTTGCCGATGGCAAGCGAAAGCTGGCTGTCATCCACAACTACTTCCAGATGCTTGTCTGAGCTGTCGATTACCGTTACGCGACTCACCTTCGCAGGCTGCAAGGCCTTCTCGGCAAAGGTCACCGGGTCTTCGTGGTATTCGATGATGTCGATCTTCTCTCCACGCAGCTCGCGGATGATCGACTGCACACGCATACCCTTCATACCGACGCAGGCGCCCACGGCGTCCACGTCTTTGTCCTTCGACATCACGGCAATCTTGGTGCGCTCGCCGGCTTCGCGGGCAATCGCGCGGATCTGCACCGTGCCGTCGTAGATTTCCGGCACTTCGGTCTGGAACAGGTTCTGTACCAACTCCGGCGCGGCGCGTGAAACCACCACGGCCGGGCCTTTTGAGTTCTTGTCCACGCGCACCAGCACCACACGCACGCGCTCGCCCATGGAAAACGATTCCAGCCGGGATTGGTCCTTCTTCGGCATGCGCGCTTCGGCCTTGCCGATATCGAAGATCACATCCGGACCTTCAATGCGCTTCACCGTAGCGTTCAGCACTTCACCTACGCGGGTGATGTATTCGTTGTAGACCGTGTCGCGCTCGGCCTCGCGCACCTTCTGGAAAATGATCTGCTTTGCGATCTGCGCGGAGATGCGCCCCAGCCCTTCGGTGGACTTCAGGAAACGCACTTCGCCGCCCACCTCAGCGTTGGGATCGATCGCACGGGCCTCTTCCAGGGGGATTTCCAGCTGCGGGTCTTCAATGTCGTCCTCTGACGCCATGATCTGCTTCACCGCATACACGCGGATCACGCCGGACTCTTTGTCCAGCTCGCCGCGGAGGTTCTCCTGGCTCTTGTCCTTTTTGCGGGTGGCCGCAACTATGGCGTCTTCCACAGCGCTAATTACGATCTGTGGGTCAATGCCCTTTTCGCGGCTGATCGCATCAATGACGTTGTAAATCTCGCTTGCCATTCCTTTTTCCCTTGAGTTCTTCTATCCGGCCCGTTGTTGGTAGCCTGCTTTTCCCGATTCCGGCGATTTCGCGCGATTACGGCGATTCCGGCGACCAGGTCAGGACATTGCGCTAAATCTCTGGCACAAGATTCGCCTTCTCCACGTTCGCCAGCTCAATCTCGATCTTCTGTCCGTGCTCCGCGTGGCCCGGCTTGGGTTTCCTGCTTCCCTTCATCAGCTCCAGCGTCAGCCGGCCGGCGCTAAAGCTTTCCAGTCGCCCTTCAAAATGCCGATTGCCGTTTACCGGCTCGCGGGTCATCAACTTGAGCAGGCTTCCGGTAAACTTTTCGTAATCTTGCGGCTTAAGCAGCCTGCGATCCAGACCTGGCGATGAAACCTCCAGGGTGTAAGAGCCACCTGGAACAGCATCTTCCACGTCCAGAATCGTTGAAAGTTCGCGGCTCACATTGGCGCAGTCCTCGTGCGTTACGCCTTCGGGTTTATCGATCGTCACCAGCAGGCGGCGGGCCTTGCCGCCACCCTTCA
>JBAIYI010000034.1:0-2704 GCA_037915955.1 Terriglobales bacterium | reverse complement strand
TTCCTGTTCCCGCGTGGAAGCCAATCCCATGAATGGCTGCCCATGAAATCGGTTTTTCTTGGCAAAATCCGCCCGCCGCCGCATTCTATGTGGCAGCAGTTCTCCTCAAATAGAAAGAGGGCCTCCTATGAGCTCGTTCGCTGAAGTTCTGCCGTGGCGCAACTCCAACCTGTGGAAAGGTGTAGGTTTGGGCGTAACTGTATCTGTGCTGGCAACTTTGGTCATGGTCACCCAGATCGGGTTTCATAAAGTTAGGCCTGCCCTCACAACAGAGTCCGACTACTACAGCCGCGGCCGTGGCGGAGATGGCGGCGGAGGCGGTAACGCAATGCTCGCGAGTCTGAGGCCAGGCCTGACACTTCCCGAACAGGTCCATGCGGAAGGCCCGCAGATCGTCCGCAAAGCCGAGCTGGATCTGCTCGTGGCCGATTGCGCTGCCACGCAGAAGAAGGTAGAACAACTGGCCAAGTCGGAATCAGGCTTCATTGAAGCTTCCACATTGCAGGACAGCTCGGCCACTGTGATCCTGCGTGTTCCAAGCGCAAGGCTTGACGCTGTCCAGGCGAAACTGCGCGAGCTGGCTATGCGGGTGAACCGGGATAGCGTTGCCGCCGAGGACGTCTCCAAACAGTACTACGATCGTGAAGCTCACCTGCGCAACCTGCGCGCCCAGGAGCAGCAGTTCCTTGGGATCATGAAGAACGCGCACAGCGTGCCGGACGTGCTGGAGGTGACCAAGAGCCTTGACGAAGTCCGCGAGCAGATCGACCAGGAGGAAGGCGAGTTCCGCCGCCTGAAAGATCAGGTAGAGATGTCCCGGATTGACGTCAGGCTGCAGGCGCAATCCACCAGCGGCGTCCACTGGTCGCTTGGCTCGAGCACGCGCTCAGCCGTGAACGACCTGCTGGGCTCGCTGGCCGGTTTCGGCGATTTCGTGATCTGGCTGGTCATCAACATCCCGCTGATCGTGCTCTGGATCGCAATTATCTTTGTGCTGGTCGCGGCGGGCTGGTACGTGCTCCGCGCCGCCATCCGGATGATGAAGGCCATCTTCGGGCGGAAATCTCCAGCAGCTTGAGCGCGGAATCTCACCCACTGGGAGCTCTGCGTTGGGATCACTGGAAAAACAGGGGGCACGCAGTGCGCCCCCTGTGCAGCCAGGTTTACAGCGTCGCCAGGAAAGCTGCCAGGTCATTCTTCTTGTCGCCTGACAGGTTGAGATTGAAGCGCTTCTCGTAAAAGTCCACAACTTCGTTGAGCGTTTTTGCCGAGCCGTTGTGGAAGTAGGGCGCGCGGGCTGCCAGTCCACGCAGCACCGGGGCCTTGAAGCGCGCAATGTCACTCCATTGGCCGGTCACCATGGCCAGCCCCGGATCGGTAGTTTGCACAACCTGGCCCGTGGTGTTGTTGACGAGAGTGAAAAAGGGCTGGTCAGACGTGCGCTGGTCGGCATTGGTCAAGCCGATATCCATCGCGACCTGAGTAGAGTGGCTGCCTGCGTTGGGAGCGTTATGGCAGGTGCCACAGGTTCCCATGATCACCGGCATGCCCATTGCGTCATTCAGGCCGCGAACACCGGTAATCGCGATGGGCAAGCTGTTGAAGAGCTGCTCGCCGCGCTGGATGGAAGCCCGTGCCGCGTCAGTGTTCGAATTGCCGGTTGCGGTGTTCCATCGTTCGAAGAGAGTGAAAATGTTCGGGGTGAACTGAGTGCCGAAGGGATCATTCAGGCCCAGAGAAAACTCCTGCTGTGAAAGTGCGATCGGGCCCCCATTCGCTCCGTCAGAAGCAAGGATTCCCGCCTGGTTGTCGAACACCTGCGCGGTGTAGAGCGCGCTCTCAAAGTCGCGGATGGCCTGCGCCGTCGCCAAGTCAGGAGCCGCGGCGGCCTGGGCGTGGCCCAGCGTCGCGTCAATCGCCTGCTGCACCAGATCGTCGGCAATGCTCTTGCCCGTCCCGGTTTCACGCGTATCCCACATCACTGCGCTCAGGAAGCGCAGGTTGGTGGAAGGCAGCGGACGGCGATAGACGGAAATGTCGGTTGGCGTGGAGCACTTGTAGGGATCGTCTGTCACCTGAATGGCGAACTGTGCATTCGCCGGCAGGGGACGGTCAATGCGGATCAGCCCCTTGTTCAAGAGCTGGCTAAAGGCGTTGGCATCGCCCGGTGTTGCATTCGTGGGGCAATTGGCTCCGTCCACCGCGCGGAAGATCGGGTCTGTGCCGTTGCTGGCCTTGAAGCGATTCTGCACGCCCACCGCCGAAACTCCCCATCCCTCCGCAGGTTGATGGCAGGTAACGCAGCTGCGCCCGTTGGTGCCCAGGCTCTTGAAAAATGGATTGTTGAAATCAAAGTTTCCCGTAGAGCTGAGAGTGGCTGAGACTCCTGAAGGGTTTGAGGCCGATAAAATGTTGTTCTGCGCCTGGCCGTTTACGCTCCCCAGCAACAGCCCTGCCGTAATGGCAGCAAGCTGAAGCCCATGATTGCGGTTCGTCCTTTTGCGCCGGTTGTCTCCAACCAGCCGCCGGATCGCTGAAAACTTCATCCTTTTCTCTCCATGGACCGGATTTTTATGGCGTCTGCTGCCCGTGCAGATCGGGGAGGAAGAAAAAGCCCGGGTGAAAACGCTCCGTGTCGTTGAGAGAGAGTAAGGGATGTAGAGATCTGGTTGAATCTCCAAGGTGAGAGCGCCTTCAGTAACCA
>JBAIYI010000750.1:0-5580 GCA_037915955.1 Terriglobales bacterium | reverse complement strand
AGCAGAAGATCGGCGACTACTATGCCAGTTGCATGGATGAAGAGGCCATCAACCGCAAAGGGATCGCCGTCCTCAAGCCGGAGTTCGATCGCATTGACGCGCTGAAAGACAAGGCGCAGCTCCCGTCTCTGCTGGCGCACTTGCACAGTGAAGGGATCGGTGGCTTTTTCAGCTTTTATTCCGCACCGGACTTCAAGAACGCAAAAGAGGTGATCGCTCAGGCGGACCAGGGAGGACTTTCCCTGCCCGATCGCGATTACTACCTGAAAGACGATCCCAAGTCCATGGAGCTGCGCAAAGCCTACGTCCAGCACGTGACCAACATGTTCAAGCTCCTGGGCGACGCGCCGGACAAAGCCGCGGCGGAAGCCTATGCCGTGATGAAGATAGAAACCGCGCTGGCCAAAGGCGCCATGGACCGGGTGGAGCGCCGCGATCCGGAAAAGATCTATCACAAGCTCTCTACGAAAGAATGGCAGGCGCTGGCGCCGTCTTTCGACTGGGTGGGCTTCACCAGGGACGTGAAGGCCCCTCAGTTCTCATCGCTCAACGTGGCTGACCCTGACTTCTACAAGGCCCTTGATACAGAACTCAAGGCCGCAAGCGTTCCCGACATCAAGACCTACCTGCGCTGGCGCCTGGTACACAGCCAGGCGGAGCAGCTGCCCACGCAGTTCGTGAACGAGAATTTTGATTTCTTCCGCAAGACCCTCTTTGGCGCCAGGGAGATTCAGGCGCGCTGGAAGCGCTGTACCTCTGCTACCGACGGAGATCTGGGAGAAGCGCTTGGCAAGGCCTTCGTGGACAAAGCTTTTCCAGGAGACGCCAAAGCGCGCACCCTGGCTATGGTCAAGCAGCTGGAAGAAGCTTTGAAGGCCGATATTCAGGGGCTCGACTGGATGACCGACGACACCAAGAAGCAGGCGCTGATCAAGCTGGCGGCCATCCAGAACAAGATCGGCTACCCGAGCAAGTGGCGCGACTACAGCTCACTGAAGATTGTGCGCGGAGATAATCTGGGCAACTCTCTGCGGTCCAACGAATTCGAGGTGCATCGCGAGCTGGCCAAAATAGGCAAACCGCTCGACAAGCAGGAATGGCAGATGACCCCGCCGACGGTAAACGCCTATTACGATTCCAGCGAGAACGACATCAACTTCCCAGCCGGAATCCTGCAACGGCCATTCTATGATTTCCAGGCTGACGATGCGGTGAACTACGGAGGCATCGGCGCGGTGATTGGTCACGAACTGACCCACGGGTTTGACGATCAGGGCCGCCAGTTCGATGCCGATGGCAACCTGAAAGACTGGTGGACGCCTGCCGACGCCAAAGCCTTTGAACAACGCGCGCAATGCATCGTGGACGAATACGACAGCTTCGTGGCGGTGGATGACGTTCACGTCCGAGGCAAGCTGACGCTGGGGGAAAACACGGCCGACAACGGGGGGCTGCGCATCGCGCATATGGCGCTGCAGTCATCCCTCGGCGGCAAGCCCGGTGAAAAGCTGGAAGGCTATACGCCGGAGCAGCGTTTGTTCATTGGCTGGGGCCAGATCTGGTGCCAGAACCTGTCCGAGCCCTTCGCCCGCCTCATGGCCCAGGTGAACGAACACTCCCCCGGCAAGTACCGCGTGAACGGCGTGGTACAGAACATGCCGGAATTCCAGAAGGCCTGGGGATGCAAGCCCGGCCAGCCCATGGTGCGGCAGAACGCCTGCCACGTCTGGTAGGAGAGACATACAACGCTATTTCCGCAGCCCGGCTCCAATAAGAGCCGGGCTTTTTTGCGGACGTGCCGCAATCAGAATCTTCGTTGTTCCGGCTGTGCGGGCCGAAGTTCCTATATAATCGAGTCTGCCGCACACGTTGCACGCCGGAGAGGTGGCCGAGTGGCTGAAGGCGGCGGTTTGCTAAACCGTTATAGGGGCTAACACCTCTATCGGGGGTTCGAATCCCCCCCTCTCCGCCAGAATTTCCTGTCCCATCTCCCTTCTTATCCCAGAGTCCCACCCGCAGCGGTGCTACTACACCCTCTTGGCAGCATCCATTTGCCAACAGGATTCAGGTCCCTTAGCGAGCCTGAAGCTCTTCTTCTTGGCGGTGATCACGAATGGGTTATGCGGGGGTGAAAAACGCTACCCGGGAATCCCGTTTTCTCATCGTTTCACGACCAGTTTCCCCGGAACCTCCTTTTAATTCAGCTATCTCCTGAGCCCCGAATTTGGTGCTGTGATGAGCGTCACAGTTTTCGTGATCATTAAAGACTTAACATCCGCTCATTCTTAACTGTCACAGAATCCTTGTGATTAGAAGGCGTTTCCGTGATGCACCAAAGGGACAGGCTTCCTCCCGGCAGCTGTCCAAAGGCTCGAGGCTTCATTCGCTGAAAGGAGCGAACATGAAGAGACACTCCGCGTTCAGGCAAGTAGCCGGTATCGGCTTTCTCTTCGTATTTCTTGCCTGCCCTTCTCTTAGCCACGCCATACCGGCATTTGCCAGGATGTACCAGACGTCCTGCAGCACGTGCCACAGCGACTTTCCCAAGCTGAACGATTTCGGGAAAGCCTTTAAAGATGCGGGTTTCAAGTTTCCGACAGATGATGAAACCTTCCTCAAGGTTCCGCCGACGATGCTCGGAGCTCCCGCGCAAAAAGACCTGTTCCCAAAGGCCATCTGGCCTGGAACCATTCCCGGGATTCCACCTATCGGACTTCGCTTTAATACGTTCTTCCAAAAGACCAGCGGCAATCGCGGCAATTTTGACGCGCTTGTGCCGGCGGGGACTCCGGCGCCATTCATTCCCAAGACGGATTTCAGCAGCGGGCTCTTCAGTATTTTCGCGGCAGGAAATTTCGGCAGTGACATCGCCTTCTGGGTTGATGAAGACTTCAGCGTAGGCGGAGACAACGCCGCCGGCGGCATGGGTGACGGTTACCTGAAATTCGTAAACCTTGGCCGGGTATTCAAGCTGCCCAAGGACGCGTTGCACATGCGCGTGGGCCGATTTGAACTTGATCTGCCGTTTTCGCAGGCCAGAAACATCAACCTGAGCGATTACGACATATACGACCAGGCCAATATCGGGCAGCTCGCCTTCAGCCCGCAGCAGAACATCAACAACCAGTTCACCATGATCGATGCCATGAACGGTATTGAATTCAGCGGCGGACACCAGTATGGCGGCTACCACTATTCGATCGCCGTCGTCGACCAGAACACCAGCGGCCTGAACCAGCCCGACAACGGCAGCGGCTTTGTTCCCTCCGTCGCCGGGTTTGCTTCCGACGCCAACTTCAAGGACCTCTACGGCCGCTTCTCCTATCGCTTCAATCTTGAGCGCGATCCCGCAAGCCGGAACGCCGTGCAGGCAGCAGGAGCAACCGGACCGCGTGATCACACCTACCTGAACCTGGGCACATATTATTTCTATGGGCGATCAGTTCAGCGCTTCAGCGGTGAAGACCTGGCCGCCACGCCTGTAGTGCTTACCGCGCGCGAACCGTTCTACCGCGCCGGTGCTGACTTCAGCTTCAATTACCGGACACTCAACGTCTATGGCCTGTTCATGTATGGCCACGACGTGAACCAGATTCCGGTGGACGGCACCGGAACGCCCGTTCCGCTGCCGCTCGCTCCCTCGGGTCCGCTGCCGGTTGGGTTCACCCACGGCACGCCCGCAACATTCACCGGTGGCTTTATTCAGGCCGATTATCTGATTCACCCCTGGCTGATGGCCATCATGCGCTGGGACGCCGTCAACTCCGGACCGGACCGGCTGAATGGACTTGTGTTGAACCCTGATACCCCGTTTGCGCTGCCATTCCGCTCCACCCGCAACCGGTTCACGCCGGGCATGCAGTTCCTCATTCACGCGAATATCAAAGCGTCGTTTGAGTACCAGATCAGGCCCCAGCAGTTTGTCACGGTCGTGACCAACCCCATCACAGGCGTGCCGGCAGCGGTGAACCCGTTCCGCACCAACACGGTTGTGGTCGCGCTGGAGTACGTGTTCTAGCCCCAAAAAACAAAGGATAAATATGAAATCAAAATACCTATTCGTAGTTGTCGCGCTGGCCCTGGTCGCTCAGGCATGCTTTGCCGGTTCCGTGAAAGGCAAAGTCACGCCGGGTAAATCAGTGGTCTATCTTGAAGCCGCGGCGCCCCAGATGGCTGACAAGACCGTGACCATGGACCAGAAAGGCTTGCTCTTTCAGCCACACGTAATGGTCATCCAGACTGGAACCACGGTTGAATTCCTGAACAGTGACAAGGTCCAGCACAACGTCTTCTGGCCAAACATTTCCGGCGATAAGAAGAAGAGCCACAACATGGGCACCTGGCCCCAGGGGCAGAAGAAGCCGTTCAAGTTCACTGAACCCGGCGTGGTCACGCTGCTGTGCAACGTGCATCCGGAGATGGCCGGCTACATTGTGGTTTCTCCAACGCCGTATTTCGCCGAAACCGGCGCCGACGGCGAATACAACCTGGCCAACGTCCCTGACGGCCAGTACACCATCACCGCATGGCACGAAGGCAAAAAAATTCAATCCAAGAAAATCACGGTCAGCGGCAACACGACCGCTGACTTCACGCTGCAATAACCCCGGCAGAAGGCAGGGTGGCTATGGCCATCCTGCCCTGCTCAACCAGAGAGACTGCAGATCGCCCCTATGCAGAAACGATTTCTCAATAAGACGGTTGATCGCGACTGGCTGAACACGAACTTCCCCTGCATGATGGCGTGCCCCGCGCACACCAACGCCGGAAGGTACGTTTCCCTGATTGCGGAAGGCAGGTTTGAAGAGGCCTACCGCTTCGCCCGCGACCCCAACCCTCTGGCCAGCATCTGCGGCCGCGTATGTGCGCATCCTTGTGAGACCGCGTGCCGCCGCGGCGAGATTGACCGGCCCATCCAGATTCGCGCCCTGAAACGCTTTCTCACGGAGCGCTATGGGCCCGAGTCGCGCAACTTCCAATCGCCCAGCACGCAGGCGCAGGCACCGGTCAACAAAAAAGTTGCGGTGATCGGTGGTGGTCCCGTAGGACTCTCCGCCGCCCATGATCTTGCGCTGATGGGTTACTCGGTCACGATTTTTGAAGCTGCCGCGGTGCCCGGCGGCATGCTGTACCTGGGAATCCCAGAATATCGCCTGCCGCGTGACGTGGTGGAAGCGCAGGTACGCGAAATCCTGAACACCGGCGACGTCACCTTGAAGCTGAACCAGCGCGCCGGCAAAGATTTTTCCATTGAAGATTTGCGTTCGCAGGGTTTTGACGCGGTGCTCGTCGCAGTCGGCGCCCATCGCAGCCGCGATCTCAGCATCCCCGGCGTCGACCTGGACGGCGTCCACAAGGGAATCGATTTCCTGCTGAACGTGAACCTGGGATACCAGTTCACGATCGGCAAGAAAGTCGTGGTGATTGGCGGGGGCAATGTAGCCATGGACGTGGCGCGCTCCGCGGCTCGCGAAGTTGTCCGCCAGCACGAGATCCCAACCGATGACTGGACAAAGAACGTGGAAGCCGTGGCGTCGCATGAAATGGTGGATATCTCGCTTTCCGCGTTGCGCATGGGAG
>JBAIYI010000661.1:0-4792 GCA_037915955.1 Terriglobales bacterium | reverse complement strand
TGCGCCAATCCGCCACCTACGCTTGCCCATGGCGAGATGCGAGCCGATGTAAGAAATTGCAGCTTCGCAGACGGTGTAAAGAAGAACAGGTCAGAAGAAATGAAGCCGGCAATCGGGGGTACCAGCGCGTTGGTTATTGAAATCGTCACATCGTGGCTCGGAACGCCGTAGACCGGCAACTCCAGCCAGAGCGAAGCCGGGCCAACCCCCATCAGACGCCGCGCGAAAGTCCCTCCCGCGGCGAAAGCCGGCGAGGAGGAATTTCGGCCCGAGATCACGTTGCACTGCGGCTGGGTTATGGGACACGGCAGTCCAAGCGGCAGGACCGTGGTGAACGTCTGGTCGGAAGTGAAGTTTCCTCCAAAGGTAAACCCGACCTCGTTTTTTTGAGCGCTGCTGAAAGTTAAAGCCAGGAGCACAAAACTGAATGTTGTGAGCGCCTTCTTCATTCGCGAGCCTCCTTGCGGTCGCAAAAAGGAATGTGGACTAGACTGCTCAGACTTTACAACGTGAGCTGCCGATTTTAGAACGCCGCGTCAAGGATTGTGTGCGTCTGCATTTTTAATATTTCTTTTAGAAAGGGGAGTCGCGCGCTGCCTTGTTTGGCCAAGTACCAATTACCAACTGCCAATTGCCATCTGCTAATTGCTTTTTTGCTATGCTTTTCTCATGCGTGGACTGAGCTTTGGTGAGCTGCTGGACTACTGCGCCATTGAGACGCGCAAATGGGGCGAGTTCTTCAAGAAGAATCCCGCTGCGCTCGATTTACCCTGCGACATTGCCGGCGTGAAAACCGTGAAGGAACTCGTGGTGCACATCGTCGCCGTGCAGTCACGTTACGCAGAGCGCCTGCTGGCTCAGCCAATTCGTGAGTACGATCCGTTCCTTGCTATGTCTGCCGACGAACTTTTCGCCGACGCGCACAAGAGCGCCGAAGACCTGCGCAGCTTCGCCGTGGCCGCTAATGATCCGGACTGGGACGGCATCCTTACATTCCCCACACGCTCCGCCGGCACGCTCACCGCAAGCCGTCGCAAGATCTTCATTCATGCGCTGATCCACGGTATTCGCCACTGGGCCCAGCTCGCCACCGAGCTGCGTCAGAAAGGCTACAAGACCGAATGGCAGCACGACTTCCTCATGTCGGACGTCATCAAATGACGTCGTGATGAAAAAAATCCTTTGCCACTGATTTACACAGATGAACACTGTTGGACCAAGCTTCTAGCTACTAGCTGCTAGCCCGAACAGGAATCAAAAATGCATCCCTGCCCAAGCTCTCGGCAATTGAACAGGGTGCTACCCCCTGAAGGACCCGTCCCGAATCCCGAGCGCGAACGCATGCGAGCGCGACGGTGAGGGATCGGCTCCGCTGCAGCATCGCGTGAGCCCAGATCACACCAGTTTTCTGTCTCGTACAGAATCTCCATGAAGGACTGCAGTTCGCAGTTTTTGCAGTGTTTTTGGCCTCAGTGGTGAGAGCAGTCTTGCCATTGACCAATGGCGACATGTCCGGCCTTAAGCTAGCAGCCAGTGGCTAGAAGCTTCTTCAATCAGTAGCAAGGCTTTCCGATTCGCGCCTTTTCGTGTTCATTCGCGGCTGATCAATCAATGCGTACCAGAAACATTCCCGCCTCTGTGTGTGTCTCGCGGATGAGCGATTCCGCGCGCGACTTGTCGTCTTTAGCCACCAGAATGTGCAGCCAGTCCCCGCCCACCGGACTGGCGAACTGCAAAATCTTGGCGCGGTGATAGCGCCGGGTGAGCCTGTCTTTTAGCTTTGCCGCTTCGTCATGATCTTGGAACGCGCCGATCTGCACGCACCATCGCCCACCGGAGTCGATGGGCGCGGGCGTCTGCAGCACTTCAATCCGCACCAGCGCCGTGCCGCGCTGAAAAACGCTCAGCTTGCGCGCGGCAGCGCGTGAAAGATCGAGGATGCGGTCGCCCACGAACGGGCCGCGATCGGTGATCCGCACGATAACAGAAACGTTCGTCTTGAGATCGGTGACGCGGACAATGGAATTGAGCGGCAGCGTGCGATGCGCCGCCGTCATCTTCTCCGTATCGAAAACCTCGCCGTTGGCGCCCTTACGCTTCTGAAATCCGGGACCATACCAGCTCGCCCAGCCCACCTGCTTGTAGAGCACTCTGGCGTCAGGAGGAAAATTCAGCTCGCCTTCTTCGACGGGCTCCTCGGGAATCCGCCTCACCGGCGGCGAGGGCTGCGTGCGCGCGCTGGGATGCTCGGGCACCGGAGTAGGCGTCGTCCGCGGGCCAGGCACGCTCGAAGGCGTGGGCGTGGAGAGCGGCGGAGGCGGAGGAATATTGCGCGCCTGCTGCTGGCGCTTCCCGCCGCAGCCGGCCAGCAGCGCCAGGGCAAAGATGATGGCGACCGCTATTTGGAGCGGTTCTGCTCCATGTATTCGGCCAGCCACTGCAACTTTTCGGCGGCCACGCGCAGAGCCTTGCTTGACTGGTTGCGGATGGAGGGCACCACCTCGTTGTTCAAATAGCTGATCACGCGTTCGCTTTCCTGTTCCAGTTTGCGTGCTGCATCGCCGACATGCTCGTCCATCTTGCGGCCGAACTGCTCGAATGACCCTTTGCGGCCCGGATCGTCTTGTGAACTCATGGTTTTGCTCTCTCAGCATTGGTAATGCTTCAACACTTGAATTATGAATCGGTTTTGCCGCAGGGGCAATTGACCAGCCTGACGCCCTGCCGGCCGCTCCGGAATTAGATGCAGGTGCGGTTCAGGGTGGAATCAGACGAAGGCTTTAATCCGGCTCACGCCAGTTGCCCCTTTCCGCATTTTCCCTTCACAATAGATAGATTCGCGTAATGCAGAAATTCACCGAACAATACGATGTTGTCGTCGTGGGCGCAGGTCACGCCGGATGCGAAGCCGCCATGGCTGCCGCGCGCATGGGCCTGAAGACCGCCCTGTTCACGCTCAACGTGGACCTGATCGCGCAGATGTCCTGTAATCCCGCCGTGGGCGGGATTGCCAAGGGCCACCTCGTCCGCGAAGTCGACGCCCTGGGCGGCATCATGGGTGAAGTCACCGACGCGGTGGGAATCCAGTTCCGTCTGCTGAACACCTCGCGCGGGCCGGCGGTGTGGTCGCCGCGTGCGCAGTGCGATAAGCAGCAGTATCGCCTGAAGATGCGCGAAGTGCTCGAAGGCCAGCCGAATTTGAAGATCAAGCAGGCCGAAGTGGCCGAGCTGATCGTGGAAGGAGACCCCTTGTCACCGCGGAGGCGCGGAAACGCGGAGGAAATCGGAAGAGGTGGGTTGGTGGACGGGCACTCCGTTGAAGACTCCGGCGGACTTTCATCAGAGGCGAGTGACAATAGACAGCGTGAAGTAACGAAAACAGATCAGACACATTCATCACAAGCCCAAGCTGTCTCCGCGTCTCCGCGCCTCCGCGGTGAACATGTTGTCGCTCGCGGAATAAAGCTTCGAGATGGCCGAACTGTCGGCGCTGACGCCGTCATCGTCACCACCGGCACCTTTCTCAACGGGCTGATCCACTGCGGCGAGCAGACCTATCCTGCCGGACGCAGCGGAGAGCCGCCTTCGCAACTGCTGGGCGAGTCGCTCAAGCTGATGGGGCTGCGCGGATGCCGCCTGAAGACGGGAACCCCACCGCGACTCGATGGACGCACCATCGACTGGTCGCGCTTTGAGCTGCAACCCGGCGACTCCGATCCCACGCCCTTCAGCTTCCGTACAAAGAAGATCACCCAAAAGCAGGTGCCGTGCCACATCGCGTTTACTACTGAGGAGACGCACCGGATCATCCGCGAGAACGTGCATCGCTCGCCCATGTACTCCGGGCAGATCAAAAGCATTGGGCCGCGCTATTGTCCCAGCATTGAAGACAAGATCGTCAAATTCCCGGACAAGCTCACGCACCAGCTCTTCCTTGAACCCGAGGGGCTGAACACGCATGAGATCTACGTGAACGGCATGAGTACCTCCATGCCGATCGATGTTCAGCTCGCGGTGATCAAGTCCGTGCCCGGGCTGGAAACGGCGGAGATGCTGCGGCCGGGCTATGCGATTGAGTACGACTCAATCGATCCCACCGAGCTGGAGCGCACGCTTGAGGTGAAGAAGATTGAGCGGCTGTTCCTGGCCGGCCAGATCAACGGAACGTCCGGATATGAAGAAGCCGCCTGCCAGGGTTTAATGGCCGGCATCAATGCGGCGCTCAAAGTGAAGAACGAGCGTCCGCTCACGCTGGACCGCACAGAAGCCTACACGGCGATTCTCATCGACGACCTGATTAGCAAGGGGACCAACGAACCATATCGCATGTTCACTTCGCGGGCGGAATTCCGGCTGCACTTGCGCATTGATAACGCCGACCGCCGGCTCACGCCTTATGGCCGCCGCGTAGGTCTGATCCACGATGATGCCTGGACCGATTTTCAGGCTAAGCAGGAGCGTGCGGCAAAGCTGAGTGCATTTCTGGATAAAACGCGTGTCTCCAGCGAGCTGCTGGAGAAGATTGAGCGGGCACAGCAGGAGCGGCTTGCGTTGCAGCGCACGGCAGTTTCGTCGCCGGATGAAGAAGGCGCAGAGGTCGAGGCGACGACGAACGGCAATGGCAGCACGCTGGCGAGCGCCGTTGGAGCGCCACTGGCACAGCTCCTGCGCCGCCCTGAGATCCTGATTGAAGACCTTGCGCCGGTAGTCGGCGAAAGTTACCCGGAATATTTTGCGGAGATAGACGGCACTGGCGCGAAATCGCTCTCCGCTGCGGCACGCAACGAGATGA
>JBAIYI010000501.1:0-2361 GCA_037915955.1 Terriglobales bacterium | reverse complement strand
GCCACAGCGAAATCTGTTCGCGCCCGCCAATGTCCGGTAGCGTCTTGTTCTCGTCGTGCTGGATCGGGCCGTAGAAAACCTTCTGGTACATCCACAGCAGGTAGCAGGCGCCCCAGATCACGCCGCTTGCTCCCAGGATGCCGTAGATTGCGTTGTACTGGAAGGCTCCGCTCAGCACCAGGAACTCGCCGACGAAGCCGTTCATCAGCGGCAAGCCGACCGAAGAAAGCACTGCGATCAGGAAGAACGTTGCATAAACCGGCATCGGCGTGGCCAGCCCACCGTATTCTTTGAACTCGTAAGTGTGCTTGCGCTCATAGAGCATGCCCGCCAGCATGAACAGCGCGCCCGTAGAAACGCCGTGGTTCAGCATCTGGTAAACCGCGCCGTCAGTTCCGGCCTGCGTGAAAGTAAAGATGCCCAGCACCACAAAGCCAAGATGGCTGACTGACGAGTAGGCAATCAGCTTCTTCAAATTCGGCTGCACCAGCGCGACCAGCGCGCCGTAGATAATGCCGATGATCGCCAGAATATTGATCCATGTTGCATTGTGCTGCGACTGGGCAGGGAACATGCCTACGTTGAACCGCAGCAAACCGTATGTTCCCATCTTCAGCAGTACGCCGGCCAGCAGGACTGATCCGGCAGTGGGCGCTTCTACGTGCGCGTCCGGCAGCCACGTGTGCAGCGGGAAGAGCGGCACCTTAACTGCAAAAGCGACGAAGAACCCGAGGAAAAGCCACTGCAATGCACCTGTCGAAACGTGACCCTGAGCGATCAGATCGCGCAGCGTTGCGTAATCAAAGCTGTGCGGAGTTGACGCGGCCCAGAGATAGATGATCGCGGCCAGCATGAACACCGAAGCGACCATGGTGTACAGAAAGAACTTCACCGCTGCATACACACGCCGCTCGTGCCCGTACATGCCGATCAGCAGCGCCATGGGAATCAGCGTGGCTTCCCAGTACACATAGAACAGGAACAGGTCCAGCGCCAGGAAGACGCCGATCATCGCCGTTTCCAGCAGCAGGAGCAGGACGAAGAACTCTTTCACCCGATCATGGATCGACTTCCAGGAAACCAGTACGCCGAGCGGAACCAGGAAGGTGGTGAGCAGCACCAGCCACATGGAGATGCCATCGGCGCCCATGTGGTAATGAATGTTGGCCAGTCCGATCCAGACCTTGTCAGTCTGGAACTGGAAGCCGCTCACGCCGTGTTGGAAATTGATCGGCAGATAAAGCGAGAAGCCGAAAGTGGCGAGCGACGCCACCAGCGCAACAGCGCGCAGCATGCGATCGTTGCGCGGCATGAACATGAGCAGCACTGCGCCAATCGCAGGAAGGAAGGTGACGATAGTGAGAATCGATTCGTTCACTTGCCCACCCCCAGCCAGATCATGTAGGCGAGCACCGCAGCGCCGCCTATGGCGACCCAAGCCGCGTACGATCGTATGTTGCCGGACTGCATTCGTCGCAGCTCGTTGCCAATGCCTTTCGAAGCAGTGCCAGCGCCGTTCACCATGCCGTCAATGATGCCCTGGTCCACGCCCTTCCAGAAGACGAACGTTGAGAGCGCCAGCAGTGGCTTGACGAAGATCAAGCCGTAGGCTTCGTCAATGTAGTACTTGTGCAGCACGGTCAGGTACAGACCGTGAATGCTGGATGTGATCCGCTCCGGCAGCTCTGGTCGTTTGTAATAGAGATACCAGGCGAGGAGCAGTCCCAGAAGCGCTGCTCCAACTGACGACAAGGCCAGGCCGATTTCTTCACTCTTGTGCGCGCTCTCTTCCTTCTCGGGCACAACTGTGATTGCTTGATCACGGAATTTACGCAAGTCTTCGGAGGAAACTTCCGGGAGCGGGTTGGGGGCTGACCTCTCCATGACTGGCGCCAGGAATTTTCCGAACGAATCGTTGCCCCCGAGGAAGGCCGGAACGCCAACCCAACCAGCGACGATCGATCCAATCGCCAGAACAACCAGCGGAGCCAGCATCACCCACGGCGACTCGTGCACCCCGCCGTGTCCGTGCGAGTGATCGTCGGCGTGGCCGTGGCTCTGCGAAGCGGCCCCGTGAGCAGCCTGTGCTGGCGCGTGCGCCGCGTGGGCCTCTTCACCTTCATCCACTGCGCCCAGCTTCAGCTCGCCGAAGAAAGTCATGAACCACAGCCGGAACATGTAGAACGAGGTGAGTCCGGCGGTGATCAGGCCGACCACCCACAGTATCTTTCCGCCGTGCGGACTGGAGAACACTTTGCCCAGAATTTCGTCTTTGCTGAAGAAACCGGCGAACGGCGGAATTCCGGCGATCGCAATGGTCGCAGCTGTCATCACAGCGAATGTCCACGGAATCTTTTTCCG
>JBAIYI010000167.1:0-5168 GCA_037915955.1 Terriglobales bacterium | reverse complement strand
GAAAATCGTTGTAAGTTAGGCTGGTTTGCGACAAAGCAATTAGCAATTAGTAGTCAGCAATTAGCCAAACCAGAAGCCCGGACCTTGGGACGGGTTGGGACAGCGTCGGGACACCTTGGGATATCGCGGCGGGACGGAGTCGGGATCGATTGGGACGAGGCCGGGACGGTTCGGGACGAAAGGCGAAAATCGTTTGCCGCAGATTAGCGCAGACAAACGCTGATCAAAAGAAATGTAGTAGAGGGGTATGGAGTAAAGCTTCCCAGCGAGGCGGCGCCGACTTCGGCGTGTTGGTTATTTGAAAACTGAATAGCAAGCAAATAGCAATTAGCAATTAGCGACTGAGCCTTTGGCACTTGGCCATCAGCCCCTGGCTCACCTGCGGGGCTCTTCCACCCCAGCAATCCAACATCGGGATTGCCGGGGGGACCCCGGAGTTGGCAGATTGGTAAACCTGGAGAGAATCGCGATGGTGACAGCAGGCGGGTTCTGATCCCCTTTTTGGGGATGATATTCCGGGGATGGCATTGAGCTAAGTCCTGTAGATTTGGGGATGACGGGGATGACCCCGGGAGGGGGTAGAGCTCCGTTATCACTGAGTAAACAGGGGAGATCGCCGGAATCTCCGGAATCGCCGTGAGCGGAAACTAAACTTCTCACCACGGGGGCACGGAGACACGGAGAAATTCAGGGACCGGGAAAACCAAAGGCGTGAACCGCAGAGGTCAATTTTGATCACATGCCAGACGAAATAATGAAAGGCGAGGTCGACTTGGCTCACGCCCAGCGGCAGCGGGAGCCGGCCCCTCGTCGCGCTCACCTCGCAAGCTCGTTTCCGGGCTCTGTCGGGGTGGGTCCTTCAGGGGGAGAGAGTCTGGAAAGTAGCGACGAGCATGGACAAAGATGGCTGTTTCAGGGCAGAGAAAGAAACTGCAGTCGGGAGCGAGAGCAGCTTAGCGGTTTGGAGCGGAGCGACCAAAAGAAAAAGACCCGGTCCAAGGGGGTGGAAACCGGGTCTTTGATATTGTGGTGAGGAGGTTGAGCAGGGATCAGGCAGAATGCGTCGCTTGATTCTTGGTGACGTTTTCGGCCTGGGGCCCTTTTTGACCTTGTACGATTTCAAACTCTACGTCATCACCCTCCTGCAGGCTTTTATAGCCTTCAGACTGGATGGCGCTGTAGTGCACGAACACATCAGGGCCGTCATCCCGACCGATGAACCCAAACCCTTTTGCGTTATTGAACCATTTCACTTTGCCTTTAATTCGAGACACGTTCCTTACTCCGAGCGTCCGCTGGCAATACCGAATGAACGGAAATGCCTGGGGACTTTTGAAATTCCCTACAAATGGGTGTTACCACTGCTTCAGGAGGGACGCAGGCACCGGAGGATTTTTTGACCTTCTCCCCGGTAATTACGTCAAGTTATTACCCGCTACTTTGGCTGTTGTGGATATTGTCTCTCCGTTAAATCCTCATGTCAATTACTTAGTTACCTAAGCAGGGGCCCAATCGAGGGAAATAAATCGGGAGATCTCAGGCATTTGCCTTAACAAACGGCTGCCAACATCCCGTAAATGATTGGATTCATTAGATTGGAGTGAGATGCTTGTCAAGCCAGAGCAGGCCGGCAACTGTTTTCGCGTCAATGATCTTTCCCGATTGGGCCATGGCAACCGCCTGCTTGAGCGGGAAAAACCGGACCGCGATTCGCTCATCTTCTTCCGGCTGAGCGGCGCCCTTCTTTAACCCCCGAGCTAAGTAGATTTGCATGCTCTCCGTAAGGAAGCCGGGACTCACGTAAAAACAGAGCGCCTTCTGCCATTTGGAAGCGGTGTAGCCGGTTTCTTCCAGCAGCTCGCGTTTAGCGCCGATGAGAGGGTTCTCACCGGGATCGAGGCTGCCGGCCGGGAGTTCCCAGATGCGGGCCCGGGCAGCGTGCCGATACTGCCGCTCCAGCAGAACACGAGGAGGACGCCGGCTGTCATCCACGGCGAGCACCACGATGGAGCCGGGATGCTCCACGATGTCGCGGCGGACGTTTACGCCGTCGGGTTCCTGCACCTGCTGTGACACCACACTGAATACAGGGCCCTGGAAGACCGTTTGCGACTTGAGGATTTTAGCGGGAGATTTCTTTCGCGATCGGGGCATGGAGAACAGTGTAAATGGAGTGGGCGCGATCGACGTTTGCGTTCGCCATTCTGGTATGCTCGCCAGCGTGAGCCAACGCAAGCCGAGCATCATGCTGGTGGGGTCGGGAAACCTGGCGCAGGCGCTGGGACCGGCGCTTCGCCGCGCGGGTTACCGCATCACTGCGATTGCTTCGCGCCATGATGCCACGTCGCGCCGGCGCGCAGCCGCGCTGGCCCGGAAAGTTGGCGCGCGGGTGGTCGGCCTGGCGGAAGCAGTTCCGGAAGCAGCGGTGGTCTGGCTCTGCCACACAGATGACGCGCTGGCCGAGACTGCACGTTTGCTGGCGCGCCAGAACGGTTGGCGCGGCAAGATCGCGCTTCATTCCAGCGGCGCGCTTACGAGCGACGTTCTCTCGCCGCTACGGCGCGCGGGCGCACACGTGGGGTCGCTGCATCCTATGATGACCTTCGTGGCCAAGGCTGCGCCGGAGATGTCTGAAGTTCCGTTTGCGGTGGAGGGCGATCGACGCGCAGTAGCCGCCGCCAAACGTGTGGTGAAAGATCTGGGCGCGCAGGTGTTCGATCTGAAGAAGCAGTCGAAGGTCCTTTACCACGCGCTGGGATCGTTCTCCTCCCCGATGGTGGTGGCTGCGCTGGTTACGGCCGAACGCGTGGGCAAAGCTGCCGGGCTTACGGAAAAGCAGACACGCGCGATTATGGCGCCTATCCTGCGCCAGACGCTGGCGAATTATCTGGAGCATGGTGCCGCAGCGGCATTCAGTGGGCCGATTCGTCGCGGCGACATGGACACGGTGCGGCGGCATGTGCGCGAACTCAAAGGCGTGCCGGACGCGATGGAAGTCTATCGCGCACTGGTGAAGTCGGCGCTTCGCGATCTGCCTTCGGCGCGGAAAAAGGAAATGATGAAGCTGCTTGGCAGCTAACGCTTTTGCGGCAGAGGCCCCTGAAGCTTCAGATCGCGCACCAGGAATCGCACTTTGCGCATGAACTCAGCACCGGGATCAGGCTTATTGTTTCGGTACTTCGGATCGAGTTCACGAAACAGCGGCGTGCCTTCCATGCGCCGGTATTCCATGTGGCCGATGAGATGGGTGATGGGATACTTCGCGGCGAGATAGCGAACCAGCGCAGCGTCGGCCTTGGCTTGGGCTTCCGTCAGCGGGAACTTCTGGCCGTCGCCAACGTTCTCCATGCCGATGGCCACATGGTTCAGGCCTATGCAGTGGCGGGCCATCCAGTTCTCCGGCATGAGCTGGTAGATGGTTCCATCGCGATCGACAACAAACTGCGCTGAGACGTTGACCTCGCCGGCAGTCGCAAGGTCCGGCCGCGCGGCTTCGGCGCGAACATGGTTGAAATACTCCCATGTAGAGGCAAACGAATTAATGGCCGTCCAGTGCAGGATGATCATTTTCGGCTGGATCTCCACTGAGCTGGCACTTGGATCCTGATGGCGGCGGCGATACTCGATGGTGAGTTTCACCCGCTCGGGACTGAAGTCGATGGGTTTGGAAATGATCGGCGGCGCTGATGGCGAGTTGAATACAGACGGTAGGCTGTGCGTCGTGGCCCGCCATCCAGCGATCATGGAAATGGCGACCACAAAGTTCGCGAACAACAACACGCTGCATCGAGGCAAAAGAGGAGCCATGTACGGCATTTAAGATAGTTTGTGCGCTATGGAGAAATCCAATTACAACTTTGACGTTCTCGTGATCGGCGCAGGTCCTACCGGAATGGCTTCGGCGATTGAAGCTCAGCGCGCCGGCTTCTCTGTGGTGCTCGTCGACAAGGGCTGCCTGGTTAATTCCCTGTTCCACTATCCGGCGAACATGACGTTCTTCACCACACCGGAACTGCTGGAGATCGGCAATCTCCCGTTCAACAGCGCCAACCAGAAGCCCACACGGCAGGAGTCGCTGGAGTACTATCGCAACGTCGCGCAGCACTACAAGCTCGACGTCCGCCAGTACCAGCAGGTGCTGACGGTGAGCGGGTACGATGGAGCGTTCCGCGTGACCACGCGAGATCGACACGACCAGCTGCACGAATACTCTGCGCGCAAGATCGTGGTCGCTACCGGCTACTACGACCGGCCAAACTATATGGGGATTCCCGGCGAGGACCTGCCCAAAGTGATGCACTACTACACGGAGCCGCACCCGTACTACGACATGGACGTGCTGATTATCGGCGCGAAAAATTCAGCGGCCATCGCGGCTCTTGAGCTGTGGCGTCGCGGCGCGCGCGTCACGCTGGTGCATCGCGGCCCGGCGATCCACAACAACGTGAAGTACTGGATCAAACCGGACATCGAAAACCGGATCAAGAATGGCGAGGTGACCGCGTACTTCAACACCTGCGTTACCGAGATTCGTCCGGAGTCGGTCCGACTGCAAACGTCGGAAGGTGAACGAATACTGAGAAATGATTTCGTGTTCGCGCTGACCGGCTATCATCCCGATTACGAGTTTTTGCAATCAACTGGGATCCAACTCACTCGGCCGGAGATGCGCCCCGTGTGCGACCCGCGGACATTTGAAAGCAATGTGCCGGGAATTTACGTGGCAGGAGTCATCGTTTCCGGTTCAAGGACGAGTGAGATATTTATCGAGAATGGCCGCTTCCACGGAAAGCAGATTGCCGCTGATCTGGTGAAGAGATTACAGCCTGCGAAAGTCTGAGAAGACTCGCCACATAATCCACACCGGCCTTCTGGCTTGCGCGGGAAGATAATTATTTGAGCCTTCGCCATCAATCATCAATTTTGGCAATGCTGGCAATGCTGGCAATTCTGGCAATGCGGCCAGGCGGCCTCAGCCTAGATATCCTCTTCCAGATATTCCATTGCCGCATGAAGGTTGTTCTCTTCCAGGAATACGCCCGGGATCCGCGTACGGCCCTCAGTCTGTGCGCGTTGAGCCGCTGATTGTGCCATCTCCAGGTCTACCCGCATTTCCTCATGCATGAAGGGGACCAGTTCCTCAGGTTCAACTCGGGCCACAAAGGTGC
>JBAIYI010000762.1:0-4354 GCA_037915955.1 Terriglobales bacterium | reverse complement strand
GAAGATGGTGGGTAACCAGAACAGAATCTTGAGCTTGCTCATGGCGCCGACGACGCAGACGTCAAGCAGACCATCATCAAGCTGGGCCTTGGGAACAATCTTGGCCCCGCTGCCATAGCGGGGAGCGTTGCCGATCGCGATCAGGAAAGCTTCGCGCTCGATCTTCTGGTCTGGCGTGCTTAGCTCGATCTTCATTGACTTGGCGACCGCGAGCGACTGTAGCGCCGCGATCATGTAGCCGCCGTGGCTCCGCAACCATCCGGGCATGCGGTTGGCACGGGCGTTGGTTGCGGCATCCAGCCCGCATGCGACTACGCAGCAGAAAAGAGTTTCTTCCCGAGTCTCCGGGCTGCGGATCAGCCCGAGATCGATCTCGCGGACGTTCTTGCCGGACTCGCAGAAACTTTTCCATGCCGCCAGGGCGACTCGCTCATTTCTGATCCCAAGCGCCCTGGCAAAATCATTGCCGCTGCCTTTCGGCACAACGAGTGCGGGAATCTTGTGTCGGCTGAGTTCTGGAAGGTAGCGATGGATGGTGCCATCACCGCCGAAGATCAGGGCGGCGGAGGCTTCATTTATTTCGGACTGGACGGAGAGCTCTGGGCTAACGCGGCGGAAAGGATCAATCACCGATTCGCCAAGCGACGGGTGGAGGAGAGCGATGGGGGTCATTCAAGATTATGTGGCACAGACACTCCTGTCTGTGCCGGTTGAAGCCATAACCATCGATACTCTTCGGGTTTCTTGCACAAACCAGCATCGACGGGATTGGCGATAATGTAGTTTCTCTTCCACTCAAACTCCTGTGCTCGCATGATGCGATCAAATGACTCGTCCTGCCACAAAGAGCCTCTCCTGTTCAGCAATTTATTGATATTGCGGGCCGAAACTCCCTTGAGAGGTTTCATGATTTCGGCGAGCGAGTAAGGCTCGGCATTTTCGGCTTCCAGTGCTGAGAAGAGCAGATGGACGTGGGTGGGCATGATTACTGCTGCGAACATCTCGAGCTTTGAGCCGTTTTCAAAAAGGCAATGGTGCATAGCAATCGTCCGTGCTGCGGGAAGCAAGAGGATGTTGAGTGTCTTGAAAGTAACGAAATAGGTGGCGCTGAATCTTTCAATGTGCGGCAGGTTACGCCTGTAGAAGCCTTTGGCCATTCTGTTCCTCGCTAGCTCACAACAGAACCACAGGCCCTGAATCCGGTCAAAGTTTTTGACATTCGTGTGGCACAGGCACTCCTACCTGTGCTTGCATCCTTCTCGAGCCAGCTTAGGCACAGACAAGAGTGTCTGTGCCACACAATCATTTGACCAGTTCGATTTTCGTCAGACGTCGACCAACGCTTAGAGTAAAGTCGCGCGGTGGAAATGTTGCAATGAGATTCACGACGACTAGATTCCCATCTATTCGGACGGCACGCTCCTTCAACTTTCGAACGGCCTCGCTGTTCGAACTACTCAGGTTCGCAGATGTGATGATTTTATCCAGCCGGCATAGTGGAACCCAATTCGATTTCGAGGCTTCGCCCGGCTCGTATAGCGGATAATATGCCGGATTGGCGACAACCTCAGCATCCTTCGCATATACGTCGGCAAAGGCTATTCTCACGACCTTGATGTCGTCGGGCACCTCATCCTTCTGAAACTGCTTTGCCCAGCTTTCGGCTGCCTGATGGGCGGCCTGTTCGCCGTGGAAATCTTTCACGATCTGTGCTGCGAGCTTCTTCTTTGCGTCCATGGGGTGCATGGAGCTCTTCATCTGCTCGATTTCAGCCTGCTTCACGTCGGTAAGCAGCTCGTAGTAGCGCCACATGAGCTGATCGGAGATCGACATGACCTTCCCGTAGATCTCCTGCGGCGGCTCGTTGATGCCGATGTAGTTCCCGTAGCTCTTGGACATCTTCTGCACGCCGTCAGTGCCTTCGAGAAGCGGCATCGTCAGCACGATCTGCGAAGGCTGGCCGTAGTCGCGTTGCAGGTTGCGGCCCATGAGCAGGTTGAACTTCTGGTCAGTGCCGCCGAGTTCGACATCGGCTTGCAGCGCGACAGAGTCATAGCCCTGACAAACCGGGTAGAGCAGCTCGTGCATGTGGATGGGCTTCTCTTCATGAAAGCGCTTATGAAAGTCCTCGCGCTCGAGCATCTGCGAGACGGTGAACTTCGCGCACAGCCGAATGAAATCCTCCACTGACATCTGGCCGAACCAGCGCGAGTTGAAATCAATGACGGTCTTCTCGCGATCAAGGATCTTGAAGACCTGCGTCTTGTAGGTCTCGGCGTTACGCTCCACGTCGGCGCGGGTGAGCGGCGGGCGCGTGGCCGAGCGGCCCGTGGGATCGCCGATCATGCCGGTGAAATCGCCGATGAGAAAAATCACCGTATGCCCAAGGTCCTGAAAGTGCTTCAGCTTACGCATCAGGACGGTGTGGCCCACGTGCAGGTCAGGCGCCGTAGGATCGAAACCGGCCTTCACGCGAAGCGGCTTGCTGGTTTTCAGCGAGTTCTCCAGGCGCACGCGCAGTTCGCCTTCATGGATGATCTCCGCTGCACCCTTCTTTATGTACGCCAGTTGCTCTTCTACTGGTGGGAAGTTAGCCATCAGAGAAGATTATAGAGTGTCGGCTGGCATGCAGATTTCTGTACTTGTTGCGAACAACAGGCGATTCATACGCCTGCCAGTAGCATTTAAAATCACATGGCAACCATGTTCATCCGCTTCCAGCACTGCTTTCTGGTTGGAGTGATGTTCTTACTCCTGGCGGCATCTGGCGGTTTCGCAGGCTCTCCAGACGAGCCGCTCTTCGCGAGGTATGCAGTCGCCCGATTTCCGGCCAAATCGCCTGACCGCAAAACAACGCTGAATCTCACGGGCAGTACAGAAAACTGGTGGTCTCGTACAAACCTGAGCGTACGCCAGCGAGATACAGTGCTGAAGGATGAGATTTGGTTCGGGATCAATCCCGAGGTACTTTGGAGTCCGGATTCGCGATCGTTCACTATCACCGGCAGCGAGGGCGGAGCCCTGGGACAATACCAGACTGACGCCTTTCTGATCCGGGCTGGCAAACTGGTGCGTATCCCGCTTACAAAACTGATCGAAGAGGCGTTTGGACATCCGGTAGCATGCAGTTGGCCGGAAAAGCCAAACGTGGCCGCAGTGAAGTGGCTGGAGCCCTCAAAGACTCTGCTGGTGGCGGCAGAAATCCTCGGACACTCCAACTGTGACAGTATGGGCACTTTTCGCGGATACGTAGTGGATCTGGAAGTTCCACGAGTGGTGAAGACATACGATCAGCTGGCGATGAAGCGCCTCTACGGTTCATATCTCGGTCCTGAGCTGCGTATCGCTCGCGATAACTGCGTCCGGAACCCGCGTAGCTGTTACGTCCTCCCCAATCATCCTGAACTGATTCGCTAATGGCGGCCATATGTCGCTGGTAAAATGAACTCAGCAACTATGCCAACCGGCTCTGAGATTCGCGAGACCTTCCTGCGCTTTTTCGAAAGCAAAGGCCACAAGCGCGTGCATTCCTCGTCGCTGGTGCCCGCCAACGATCCTACGCTGCTCTTCACCAACGCGGGCATGAACCAGTTCAAGGACGTGTTCCTTGGCGCCGAGCGCCGCGATTACCAGCGCGCTGCTACGTCACAGAAGTGCGTACGCGCTGGCGGCAAGCACAACGACCTGGAGAACGTCGGCTTCACCAAACGGCACCACACGTTTTTTGAAATGCTGGGGAACTTCAGCTTTGGCGACTACTTCAAGCGCGACGCCGTGGCCTACGCATGGGAGCTGGTGACGTCAGAGCATTGGTACGGCATTCCCAAAGACCGGCTTTACTGCACCATCTTTAAGGGCGAAAAGGAAGTGCCGCGCGACGACGAGGCGGAGAAGTTCTGGCTGGAAGTCGGTGTGCCCAAAGAACGCATCTTTGAAATGGGCATGAAGGACAACTTCTGGTCCATGGGCGATACCGGCCCGTGCGGGCCGTGCAGCGAAATCCATTACGACATGGGCCCGGCGGCCTCCGACGAAGGCCATGCCGACTGCAAGTTCCCGTGCGAGTGCGGGCGGTACGTGGAAATATGGAACCTGGTCTTCATGCAGTTCGACCGCGATGCGCAGGGCGTGCTGAACCCGCTCCCAAAGCCTTCCATCGATACCGGAATGGGGCTGGAACGCGTCTCAGCGGTGCTGCAGGGCAAGCTTTCGAACTACGATACCGATCTTTTTGTTCCTCTGATTCAGGCGGCTGCGAAGTTCACCGGCGTTGATCTGGGTCGCGAGCTGGCGGCGGAGAAGAGCGCGAAGTCGGCGGCGTCGCTTCGCGGGAGCGCCGACCACGCGCGCGCAA
>JBAIYI010000238.1:0-4202 GCA_037915955.1 Terriglobales bacterium | reverse complement strand
AGGCCGCCAGTTCTGTTGAACCTGAGGAAGAGCGCTGTACCAGTTCTCGCATCTTTTCCATGGCCTTCACCACAGCCTGCGCCCCTGATGCCTGCTCTTCCACTGAGGAGTTGATTTCGTGCGTGATCTCGTTCAGTCGGGTGGTTGCTTTGGCAATCTGTGAAGAACCGTGTGACTGTTCCGTTGTGGCGGCGCCAATCTCCTGCGCGAACTTGTAAACTTCCGCAACGACGCTGGAAATCTTCTTGAGCGCACTGCTGAGGTCGCCTCCAAGCGTGATGCCCTCATCCACGATGCCGGTGCTCTTTTCCATGTTATCCACGGCCTTGCGCGCTTCCTTTTGAATGCTCTGGATCAACTCGGAAATCTCGCGGGTGGACTGTGCGGACTTCTCAGCGAGCTTGCGTACCTCGTCCGCTACCACGGCAAAGCCCAGGCCATGTTCGCCGGCGCGGGCCGCCTCAATGGCTGCATTGAGAGCGAGCAGGTTCGTCTGCTCGGCAAGGTCGTCAATTACCTCAATGATTTTTCCGATGTCATCGGCCCGCTGTCCGAGCGCGGAGATAATCTCCGCAGAGGAGCCGATGGATGCGTTGATGCGGTTCAGGCCCGTTGTTGCGCGCTCCATGGTGCTGATTCCGCTGTGAACTTCATCTCGCGAACGCTGAGAAATATCGAGCAGCACCTTCGCCGTGTCCGCCACGCGCTGGATTGAGGCGACCATCTGGTCAATGGAGGCGGAAGTCTCACTTACATTCGAAGCCTGCATCTGCGTGCTCTTCACCATGTTCTGCACGTTGATGCTCATCTCATGCATCGTGCTTGTGACTTCGTCGATTGCAGAAGCTGCCTGCACGCTGATTCGCGCCGATTCATCGGACGCGCTTGCTACCTGGTTCGATCCGGCAGCCACCTGAGAGGCGCTGTCGCGAACATTTTTTACCAGGCTCCGCAGGCCCAGCGTCATTTCCTGGAAGGCCAGCCCCAGCGTATCTCGATTCGACTTTGGGTTGATCTGTACGGAAAGATCGCCGCCGGCAATAGCCTCAGAAACGCCGGCCATCTCGCGCAGGTAGAGCACCATTTTTTCAAAGGCTCCCGCCAGTTTCCCGACTTCATCGCGGCCGGTGATTTTTACCTCGCTGTCGAGATCGCCGGTTTCAGCGATTTGGCCCGCCACAGAGATCAGTTGATTCAGCGGTCCGGTGATGGACTCTCCCACGCGCCATGCGATGATGCCGCCCAGGGCCAACAGAAGGACCATGCCCAACACCGTGACGCTGTTCGTGATTGAACCTGCGGTTTTATCCGAATCGCTCGCGGCGGAAACGGCGTCGGCAAGGATTGCGTCCAGCTGCCGAAGCGGTTCTTCTTCTCTTTTTTGCTCCGCAGTAGGGTTCGCCTGCAGATAGGCAATCTGCAGTTCTGCCACGGTAGCGCTCCCGGCATCTACCTGGCGCCGCTTGTCAACCAGCGGCATGGCGAACGTCGCGGCCCAGTCCCGTTCATTTTCCTGGATGGTGTGAAGAAGCTGCTTGATACGATCTTTTGCCTGCTGCAGGTTGGCGCTGGTTTCATTGGCCTTGGCGATCAACTGCTCCACATCGCTCATGCCCTTGCTGAGCAACTCCGACTCACGGGTATCACCGTTGAGGAGGAAGTTGCGAAGGTGCAGCCGGTTATCGCGGATCGCCCGGTCAAGCTCGGAGCGCTGGGCGTTCATCGCGATCGCCTTTCTGTAGGTGTCGCCTGTGTTCTGGGCGTGCCACACCGCCCAGATATTGGCGGCGAAAACCAGGAACATCACGCTTAGGATCGCGCCGAAGCCTGCGTAAAGCTTGCCTCTGATGGTATTGCCGAATTGCATAGTGACCGACCTCCGGGTCATGCGGCTCAAGGCTGGCTTACTAAGTTGCCGAGCCGGAATACCCAATGGACCTTGCGGCAAAGACAAATTGCCCCGCCACAGGAAAATGCACGACCGGTTCCATGGCCGAACAGGCATAGCCCTTTAGTACCATCTCCATATGTAGTTGATTGATAACAAAGGCTTAACGAAACGGTCCGGCAGTCCAGGATGGCTGGTATCAAGTCTGAGTCGTTACCAGTCTCGTCACAGCTTGTCTCAGCCTGAGACTAGAACATAAGTTTTCGTTGCTGGTTCATCACGGGTGTTTCCTTATTGACTCAAAATGAGATTCCAGAGTACCTTCAGGCTTTCCAAAGCCATAGAGCAGTGAGAGCCAAGAGGAAACCCACGTCCGCCCGCCCCGGCAGCAAGGCCGGAGACCTGATGGAAAAGGTCCTTGATGCCTGTATCCAACTTCCCCTGGTGGAGGGAGGAACCGCGGGCCTGCAACAGTTTCTTGCCGAGACGGTGCGCAAGACTTTTGCCAGCGCTGTCTCCGGAATCCTCGTTCGCGAGCTCTCTGGATACGTCCTTGCTGCGGTTTCCAGTCCAGTCAAGGAAAGTGCGGACAAGACCGCGCTGTTGTCTCACGTCAGCACCTTTGCGACGCAAGCGATTGACCATAAGCGGTTGCTGAGTTTCAAGGTCTCCTATGAGGGCGCGGACCGGAAGAAGGTTTATCACGGCGTCGCTCTTCCTCTGGTTACTGTCCAGTCCAGCACCTGTCTGGTGGCGGTAAGAAGCGCTGAGTTCTCGGCTCCGGAGCTGTCAGCTTTCAACGTCCTCGGTAATACCGCCCGCCTGGCGCTCGATCGCGCGGAGCTCTCAAACGTTTGCACGCAGCAGAAAGCCAGCATCACTCAGTTGCTGGAGATCACCTCTGAGCTGGGGAGCGCGACCTGCTTGCAGGACTTCCTGCCGGCGTTTGCCTCCCGGATATCTGAGTTTCTGGGGTTCGCCTGGGCGGGAGTCGCAGTAATTGAGTCAGGTGGATGCAAGCTGCGCTGGGCGTCTGATACACGTGGTCAACTTGATCATGATCTTTCGTCAGTCGCAAGAAGGGTCTTTGAAAGTGGTGATCCCGCATTGGCCGACGACATCTCATTGCTTCCTGTGCCGGAAAAAAACCAACTGCTCAAATGGCACAGTCAGGCGCGACAGTATCTTGGGATGCCGCTGCTTTCCGGCGACGGCCACCCTCTGGGACTGCTGGCTCTGCTGAATAAGAAAACGGAACGTCCTCTGACACCAGATGATGTTCGTCGCACCCGCTGGCTCGGTTCGGCGATTGTGATGGCGCTCGAATCAGCCCACACCCTGAAAGCATCGGAACTGCATAAACAGCGCGCGGAAGATCTGATGCAAATGGCGCTGGAACTGGGTTCAGCGTTGCGGCTCCCGGATTTCATCCGCGCGTTCACGGAGCGCGTTTGCCGGATCATGGGCGCCAGTGGTGCGGTGCTGGCATTGGCCCAGGGCCCGCGGCTTGAGAGTGTTGGTTTCTGTGGGGTCAAGCCCGAACGCGAGGTTCTGCGCAAGTTGAACGCGAGCTTGTCTCAATGTGCGGGACACCATCATGGCTTGAAGATCAGCACCAACAGCATCCATATGCTCGACTCGGATGTGGTTGCTTCGTTGGGTTGGCACAACGTCACGCTGGTCAGGCTGGAGGGTACTGAAGGTGATCTGCTGGGGATGTTGGCACTGGCGGACTTTCAGCACGAACTCCAGCAAAACGAGCTGAACCTGTTACAGGCATTGATTGGGCACGCTTCAGTGGCGCTGGAAAATTCGCGGCTCTTCACCCGCATTACGCAGTCCAGCCGGCAATGGGCGGAAATAATTGACTCCATTTCCGATTTCATCGTGGTGCATGATGAGCACCAGCAGGTAATGCGCGTGAACCGCTCACTGGCTGAGTTCATCGGCGTGCGCCCAGCAGAACTCATTGGGCTTCAGATGCGCGCCCTTAGCGCGATCACCTCTGATTCGCCGCATGCCTGTCCGTTCTGTCACGATCAGGCTGAGTCGGACGAATACCTTCACCCGGTCGACGAGCGCAGCTATCTGGTCTCAACATCGCGCATCCACGGCGCGCTGGAAGAAGGTTTGCAGACGGTTCACGTGCTCAAAGACATCACGGACCGTCGCGAGGCTGAGCGCCGCTACCGTGAGCTCTTTGACAACGTACAGGAAGGTGTCTTCTTCGCGTCTCCGGAAGGCCATTTCATTGAAGTCAATGATGCTCTCGTCCGCATGCTGGGATACGAGAGCCGCGAAGAGGTATTGAAGC
>JBAIYI010000065.1:0-6001 GCA_037915955.1 Terriglobales bacterium | reverse complement strand
TCAAAGCGCCGGCGTTGAAAACAGAAGTGGGCTGCATCGGGGCGCCGGCTACTTTGTAATTTTCCAGGTCATGAATCAGGTCGGCCCCGGTCTGATAGCGCTCGTCAGGCGACTTGGCCAGTGCCTTGGTGACGATGGCACTCAATCCGGGGTGGACGGTAACGTCAAGATCACGTGGCGCGATCGGGTTTTCATTGACGATCTTGTAAATGATCGTGGTGACGTTCTGGCCCACAAACGGCTTTTCTCCCGTCAGCATTTCGTACAGGGTGACGCCGAAACTGAACAGGTCACTGCGTCCATCCAGCGGCCTGCCCTTCACCTGCTCTGGAGACATATAGTTCGGCGTGCCCAACACCTGGCCGGTGGAGGTCATACTGCCCCCGGCCTTGGCAATGCCGAAATCCATGATCTTCACCGTACCGTTGGCCGTGATCATGATGTTCGCCGGCTTCACGTCACGATGAACGATCCCGTGCAAATGCGCGTAGTCCAGGCCGCGGCAGATCTGCCGCGAATACTGGATCACGTCTTCTGTGGGAAGAATCTGTTGCTGTGCCAGCAGCTCATGAAGCGTGGTGCCTTCAATGAACTCCATGGCGATATAGAAAATGCCGTCCTGCTCGCCTGCGTCGTAGATGGTGACAATGTTGGGATGACTGAGAACGCCGGCGGCCCGGGCTTCATTCTGAAAACGGCGCACCATGTCGGCCGTCTCGAGTCCGTGGACGTCGAGACGCAGAGTTTTCAGCGCAACGGTGCGGCCGATGGTGGGGTCCTTGGCCTTATAGACCACACCCATCGCTCCACGGCCCAGTTCGCCGGTAATCTCGTATCTGCCGACTGTTTCTACAAGCATGAGGGCTTTACTCTTCTCTCAACTCCGTGGCGCCCTTCGCTTTCAAATCATTAGGCTTAGTCAATGTCACTGGTGCTGGAAGACACGACTTCAGGTAAGTTGAAAATAACCTTGCACTCTGCCGGGGTCAATGTACCTTTTCACTGAGTATGTGACTTTGGTAAGCACCCCGGGTTCTTAGACTGGAGATGACTTTATGGTGATTGGATGGAGCAGTATCAGACCGTGGGCAGTTCCTTGTATCTTATTGATTCTGCTGGGAGTCGTCTTCCCCGCCATCAGCGGAGCCGCTCCGCAGGACACCACACAGAAACAAATCGACCGATCGACCCATTCACAAGACACGACCCAGAAGCAAATCGAGCGGTTGCCCCGCGAACGGGCGAGTGAGCGGAGTGAGCAGAGCGTCAGACAGGTCCTCCTGGTTCAGGTAGAGGCCTGGAATAAGGGCGATCTTGAAGGCTACATGCAGGGCTACTGGCACTCACCAGACCTGACATTTTTCTCCGGTGGAACAGTCACGCAGGGGTGGGAGCCCACTCTGGAGCGGTATCGCAAGCGTTACCAGAGCGGCGGAAATGAGATGGGCCATCTTGATTTTCAGGACTTGCAGATAAACATGCTGGGAGCAAAGTCTGCGGTGGCAACCGGCAAGTGGCAGTTGACCATGCGTGACGGCAGGAAGCCGCATGGCCTGTTTACACTCATCTTCCTGAAAACAGAGCAGGGCTGGAAGATTGTGCACGACCACACGTCGAGCGCGGAATGACGATGCCTGGCGTCATTTCCTTTCACGCGCCGCGCTGCGCTGCACTTCACGATAGACAGCGCTTTTGGAAAGGCCGGTTTCTTTGGCCAGCAGCTTGAGCGCAGCTTTTTCGTCGAGGTGCTGTTCCGCCATAAGTTGCTGAAGCCGCTGGCGGAGGTCAGCAGGTGTGCTCGCCTGTTGAGCACTTTCGGATTTGCCGATCAGCAGTGTGATCTCGCCCTTGAGTTCGCGCTCGCTCGCAATTGCCAGCAGCTGGGCAGCGCTGCCGCGCAGGAACTCTTCGTGAATCTTGGTCAGCTCACGCGCAATCACGACCGGCCGCTCCGGGCCGAGCACCTCAACCATATCCGCCAGGGTCTCGCGGATGCGATGCGGCGCTTCATAGAAGATGATCGTCTGCTCTGAGTTCTTCAATGCTTCGAGAGCTGTGCGTCGCTGGCCGGACTTGGCGGGAAGAAATCCGCGGAACTCAAAGGCATCTGTCGGCAATCCGCTACCGGCGAGAGCGGTGATTGCTGCTGCGGGACCGGGCACCGGCACAACGGTGATGCCATTTTCAATAGCCAGCGTGATCAGCCGGTAGCCAGGGTCTGAAATGCCCGGCATACCTGCATCAGAGACCTGCGCCACAGCAGCGCCTTCGCGCAGCCGCTGCATGAGTTCTTCTGCTCGCGACTGCTCATTGTGCTCGTGGTAGCTGATGACCTTTCCCGCGATGCCGTAGTGATCCAGCAGCTTGCGCGTCTGGCGCGTGTCTTCGCAGGCGATCAGGTCAGCTTCCCTGAGCACGCGAACAGCGCGATAGGTAATGTCTTCCAGGTTGCCGATCGGCGTGGCGACAACGTAAAGCACACCCGTTGGGGCAGATTCAGTCATTTGCAAAAGTTTAACCGACCAGCAACTTCGGGTGCGGCGGCGCTCGCATCTCAACCTACGTCTAAAAAAGCCAACATATTCAGGAGGACCCATGAAACTGGAGAGCCTGCAAGAACTCTTCGTGGAGGAACTGCAAGATCTTTATTCCGCCGAAAACCAGATTATTGAAGCGCTGCCGGACATGATTGAGGAAGCGTCGTCGGCAGATCTGAAGAATGCACTGAGCGAGCACCTGGAACAGACTCGCGGCCAGGTGAAGCGGCTGGACCAGATCTTTGACCAGCTCAAGGCCGACCGCGAAGACAAAACCTGCAAGGGCATGGAAGGAATCATTGACGACAATCAGGAGCTGCTGGAGACCGACGCCGAACCCGAGGTGCTGGATGCGGGCATGATTGCCGGAGCGCAGCGCGTGGAACACTATGAAATTGCCGGATATGGAACTGTTCGCACCTACGCTCAACTGCTGGGACGTAAAGACTGGGCGCAGCTTCTGGAGCAGACGCTCCAGGAGGAAAAGCAGGCAGACCAGCTGCTGAACCAGCTTGCCGGGCGCATCAATATTGAAGCCAAGGCAGCTTAAGGCATTTTCAAGGGTTGGGCGGCCGCGTGGATTAGCGGCCGCCTGACCACTACACCCGCTCGTTGACGCTTCGGCCCACGCCCTCCTAGAATCAGCAGAGACTACCTTTCTTTTTACTCAGAAAAGGAACATTAGCCGTGCCTCTTTACGAGTACGTGTGCCAGAAGTGTCATCACAGGTTTGAGAAGATCCAGAAATTCTCTGATCGTAAGATCAAGAGATGCCCGGAGTGCGGCGGCCCGGTTGAACAGGCGATTCACGCGCCCGCCGTCCAGTTCAAAGGCTCAGGCTGGTATGTGACCGATTACGCCAAAAAAGGCGGCGAGCACAAAGAGGGCTCGGCGGACAAGTCAGATAAAAAAGACAGCGGCGCCTCGAAGGAAGCCGCCTCAACCGGAAAAGACTCAGCGGGCAAAGAATCATCCAGCAAAGAGAAGACCAGCTCTGAGGACAAGGGCAAGAAGTCGCACAGCAAGAAGCACGATTAATTTCTAAGCGGCTCGCTTCTGCTGCGCCAGCGGCGAATCATCAAAGCGAGCGAACAACTCGGCAGGGCCGCGGAATATTGCGATGCATTCGGCATCGCGCAGCTCGTGCTCTGTCCACCCACCGCTGAGCACTCCAATGCATGCAATAGAAATGGCGGCGGTGGCCTGCGCGTCATAAGGCGTGTCGCCAATGGCAATCACCTGCTGCGCAGGCGGACTGCCGAGCTTCTGCATGGCGGCGGCGAAGATATCCGGATGCGGTTTGCTGCGCTCGGCGTCATCGGATGATGTGTCCTGCTCAACGAGCTTTTCTATACCGAGCAGCTTCTGGTAGTACTCCACTTCGTCTTTCTTGGCCGATGACGCCAGCACAATCTGCACTCCGGCCTCGCGAATCCGCTGAAACAGCTCCGGGACCATGGAAAGCGGCTTGATCAGCTTCATGTATTTGCGTTTGAAGAGGTCGCTACGGAACTGGTCCAGCTCCTCGCCGTGCGCCTGAAGATCTTTGGGCGAGAGCAGCGTCTTCAAAAGCTGGTCGCCTCCTTTGCCGATCTGCCGCCGCACTCGCTCATAGCTCAACTCATGGCCAAAATGGCGCAGCGCCTCCTGCCACGCTATGGCATGGATGTCGACTGAGTCGGTGAGCGTTCCGTCGATATCAAAAATTGCGGCGACGAGTTGCGGCATAATTGCGAACGCTACTTCTTCTTGGGGACCTTGGCGCCTTTCTTGCGCGCCTTCGAAAGGCCTATTGCAATTGCCTGCTTGCGGCTCTTGATCGGATGTTTCTTTGAATGCTTGCCTGAGCGCATGTGATGCATCTCAGTCCGCACTTCCTCACCGGCCTTCTTGGAATACTTGCGCCCGCTGGATTTCTTTTTTGAACTCGGTTTCCTGCTTGAGGATTTCTTAGTTGCCATCAATCCACCTCTGTAACTGAGACGTTGCACAGTTGGTGCAGGTTGGCAGCGGAGTTGTGACGCTGTTTGCTCATTCAATCCAAGCCGCGACGCGCGGGCCGCAAATTTGTTCGTGCTCGGGAATAAACACAGCACATGAAACTTCATCTCACACCAAAACATGAAACTGATATCCTCGTGGGCTCACGCGATACCGCAGCGGAGCCGGTCCCTCGCCCCACCCCAAAAAGCCAACCCCGGGCTTTTAGGGGACCCCGGGGTCGCACTCGCCTCGCAAGCTCGGCTGCGCGCTCACTCGGGATGGGTCCTTCAGGGAGAGGGAGTTCGGGCGAACTGGAGAGAATCGGAGATCGATGCTCTTTTCGGCGCACCCGTTACAATGATCCACGTGGCAGAAGTGAAGACACCAATTCGCCTCACGGAGCAGGTCAAGGCCGCGGGTTGAGCGAGCAAGCTGAGTCCGGCGGCGCTGGACGCGGTGCTTGGGAAACTTGCCCGGCAACATGACCCGAACGTGCTGGTCGGCTTTGATAAAGCCGACGACGCCGGCGTGTACAAAATCACCGACGATCAGGCGCTGGTGCAGACCGTTGATTTCTTCACGCCCATCGTTGACGATCCTTATACCTTCGGCCAGATCGCGGCCACCAATTCGCTCAGCGACATCTACGCCATGGGCGGCCGGCCGCTGAGCGCGCTCGCCATCGTCTGCTTTCCTGATAAGGGTGATCTCGAAGTGCTGGAGCGCATTCTTGCAGGCGGACTTTCCAAAATGATGGAAGCGGGCTGCGTCGTCATTGGCGGCCACAGCGTGCGCGATCCCGAAATCAAGTTTGGATACTCCGTGACCGGGATGATCCATCCTGAGCGCGTCTGGACCAACTCCGGCGCCCGCGTTGGCGACCGGCTCATCTTCACCAAGGCGCTCGGCACCGGCGTGATCTCCACAGCGATTAAAAAAGGTGAAGCGCAGCTGCAATGGATTGATGCCGCCACGCAATCCATGACCACGCTCAACGCCAAAGCCGCGCAGGCGGCGATTGCCGGCAAGTTTGAAATCCACGCGGCAACGGACATTACCGGCTTTGGGCTCATCGGGCACGCGCGAGAGATGGCCCAGGGCAGCGGGGTGAGCCTGCGCATCATAGCCCAGCACGTTCCAATTCTGCCCGGCGCGCTCGAGTGCATTCGCGCCAAACATATTCCTGGTGGGCTCAGTGCGAATCGCGACTTTGCCGAGTGCATGGTGAGCTACGCGAGCGGCGTTCCCGAAGAAATCCGCACCGTGCTTTTTGATCCGCAGACCGCGGGCGGGTTGCTGATCTCGGTGGCGGAGAAGGATTCGCAATCGTTGCTCAGTGCTCTGCATCACGCGGGCGTTCCGGCGGTGGAGATCGGTGAAGTTCTGCCGGAAGCGAAGCCGCTGATTCAAGTCGTTTGATCGGAGCAAATCCTTGCAGCTTGCAGCGGCGTCGAGGCTTACGCCAGGCAGTGAGACGCGGC
>JBAIYI010000410.1:0-4195 GCA_037915955.1 Terriglobales bacterium | reverse complement strand
CTGCTGGTCGTTGTTGCGACCTCTAAGGCCCTGAACGGTGAATCCACCGCCGCCATTCGAGTTGGAAAAGTTGTCGCTGCGGCTGCCATTCACGCCCGGAACAAACAAAGCCAGGTTGTCCAGGCCTTCATTTTCCTGTACACCTGCAAAGCTGTTGAGGGTGGTGCCTGAGAAGGTGTTGGTGACCTGAGCCTGCGTCGTTTCGATCAGAGGAGCTTCGGCCGAAACTTCTACCGTGGCGGAAGCCTCACCGATGGTCATCTTCACTGCACCCAAGCCGCTATCCTGTCCGGCAGCAACGGCGACGTTCTTCTGGGAAGCGACCTTGAATCCGGAGGCGGAAACTTCCACGGTGTACGTCCCTACCGGGAGCAAATTCAGACGGAAATCGCCGGATGTGTCAGTCCTGGTTGTGGTGACGACTCCGGTCTCATTGTTCTTAGCTTTGACTTCGGCGCCAGACACTACGGCACCCTGAGGATCAGTGACTCTGCCAGAAATCGAGCCGCGAATCACTTGACCCACCGCGGGAGCGCAACATGCCAGCGCCAGAGCAAAAGCCACAAAAACTGCGAGGTAGCGCAGCTGTGCCTTCATTCTGTTTTCTCCAAGTTTTGGTGGTCTTGTACTGATTTCGGGGTGGGTTTTTCCGCGAGGCCCTATACTCTCAGGAAAACTCGGCACCCCAATTTGCCCGGGTGAAATGCACGCGAATGTCCAGCCAAAAAGTGTTGAAACTAAAAGAGGAAATGGCCAAGGACTAATGTAATCTACGTAATCATAAAGATTTGTTAAGCGCAATCTATGGAATCTGGTATTTGGCGAGTTCAATCACACCAAAACAGCTGATTTTATGAGGTTTATCGGTTGTTAGTCATAGTTTCAGTTTGTGAAATGCGCCACTTCTGAAAAAGACCTCAATCAAACTCCGGTTAGCCATCACATTCATAAAGTGACGTGCCCATTTTGGCTGGGCTGCGATCGCTAAAAACTATGCGTGAGGCACGACCGGATTCAAACCTCCCTACGGCCTGCTTCAAACTTCCTTGCGGCCACTCGCTCTTGGAAAACTTGGGCTCCAGGCACGTGTCTGCAGCATCGGCATCCGTTGCCGAATTTCTCCCGAACCACTTGACAACAGCCCTTGCCGGAAACAAAATACGCGCAATTCGTGTGCCCAGCGACCGATATGACGGTCAGGTCTCGAACATGAAGCAGATCCAGAATTCACCCATCGCGAATCAAGCTTCCGGAACGCCAAGTATGGAAAAACTCTGCAGGCATCCCAAGGTGCGGGTGGTGGCCCGCGAGGACGATGCCGAATTTGTGGAATGCCAGGAATGTGGCGAGGTCTTTGAATCCACCGAATTCAAGGACATGGCGATTGAAGACAACATCCTGCCTGACGAAGCATGAGGGCTGCCTTGGTAACTTTCGTCACCGCGTAGGGCTTTTTGCCGCTTGTCTTGCGGGGCGTGACGCGTCAAACTTCACGCTAACTGCTCAGGTACAAACATGCCCTTAACTGCCTTAGTCGTGGATGATTCCATGCTGATCCGGCACACCGTCTGCCGCTTCCTGGAAGACCGTGGCTTCCATGTGGAGTCGGCCACCAATGGTGTGGAAGCGCTGGAGATGCTGGACGGCGTCCGCCCTGACCTGATCGTTACGGACCTGCAGATGCCGAAGATGGATGGGCATCAGCTGATCCAGAACCTGGAGTCGCGGCCGGATACGTCAAAGATTCCCATCGTGGTGCTGGCCGGCAAACAGGCGACCGAGAGCGCTCCAAGGAGCCGCGGGGTGCAGGTGATCTGCAAGGACATCGATATCGTGGTCCAGCTTGGCCGCGCGGTAGAGCAGCTCCTTCCTGGCAGCATCAAAGTCTAGCGTCAGCGCAAAACCAGCGAGGCTCCCGCGCTGAACTCCGCTCCAGCAAAATCATTGGTGAGAAATTTGGGATATGCGGCCGCCGCAATCATGGCCGCGTTATCGGTAGAAAGACGCCGCGATGGGAAATAAACCGGCAGGCCGACCATGCCGGCGTCCTTCTCAAAGCGCTCGCGCAACTCGCTGTTCGCCGCCACGCCGCCGGTCACAAACAGCGTGCGGACGTTGAGTTCATTGGCGGCCCTGAGGGTCTTCTCCACCAGATCTTCCACCACGGCGCGCTGGAATGACGCGACCAGATCGAGGGTCTTCTTGTCGCAAAGTGGGAGAATGTCGTCTGCCCTGGGTTTAGCCATGGCGGTGATCGCATGCTGCCGCTCGATGACTGCCGGCTTCATATTTTCCAGCTCCACGTAACGAAGCACGGCGGTCTTGATGCCACTGAAGGAAAAATCAAACGGGGTCTGCTGGTCTTTGGCGGTACCGCGATTGGCGTGCTTGATCTGTGCGGGCCCGAACTTCACTGCCTTCGGATTGCCGTGGCGGGCCAGAACGTCGATGACGGGACCGCCGGGGTATCCCAGCCCCAGCAGCTTGGCGACTTTGTCATAGGCTTCGCCGGCGGCGTCGTCGCGCGTGCGTCCAATGTTGCGATAAGACCAGCCCTGCTCGCGTTCCTCAGCCAGAAAGAGATGGGTGTGGCCGCCGGAAACGACCAGTGCCAGCACAGGAAAGCGCATCTGGAAGTTTCCGTTGCCGTTCTGGGCTGCCTTCTGCCGCTCTTCCAGCAGCACGGCATGGATGTGGCCCTCAAGGTGGTTCACGGTGATCAACGGCTTGTTCAGGGCAAAAGCCAGAGCCTTGGCGTAGCTGATACCCACCAGCAGAGCACCGGCCAGGCCGGGGCCCTGGGTGACGGCGATCGCGTCCACCGTTTCATACGTTTTGCCTGATTGCTCCAGCGCCTGCCGCACCACGGGAACGATGGCGCGCAGGTGCTCGCGCGAGGCGAGTTCCGGCACCACGCCACCATAAGGCTGGTGGGTGGCGATCTGCGAAGAGACAACATTTGAGAGGACGCGCTCTCCGGAGCAGACCACGGAGGCCGCGGTTTCATCGCAGGAGGTTTCGATTCCCAGAATGCAGGCGTCAGGCATACATCTATATTATGAAACAGGGCGTTACTTGATCAGATGAGGTGCGCCCGGCTACAGGTTCAATCACGTGAATCTCTCTTCAGCAAAAGCGCAGGAAGCGGTGCGCATCTTGAAGGTGCTGCGCGACCAGGCCCACTCCGCATATCTGGTAGGCGGCTGCGTGCGCGATCTGGTGCTGGGGCGTGAGCCTGCCGACTACGACGTGGCCACCTCTGCCACGCCGCAGCAGGTGATGCACATTTTTCCCGAAACCTATGCGGTTGGCGCGCAGTTTGGGGTAGTGCTGGTGCCGGTGCGCCGTGATGGCGCAGACGGAGCGAGAGAGAATTACGCGATCGAGGTCGCGACCTATCGGAGCGACGGCGCGTATTCAGACGGCCGCCATCCGGATCAGGTGAGGTTCTCGGATCAGGCGCAGCTTGATGTGCAGCGCCGCGACTTCACCATTAATGGTCTGCTGCTCGATCCAATCAGCGACGAGATCCTGGACTACGTAGGCGGGCAGCAGGATCTGGAGCGCGGGATTATCCGGACGATCGGCGTACCGCACGATCGTTTTGCCGAAGACAAGCTGCGCATGCTGCGCGCCGTGCGCTTTGCCGCGCGCTTCGGTTATGAGATTGAGCCGGCCACGTTCGATGCGATTCGCGAGCTCGCGGGAAACATCCACCAGGTAAGCCACGAGCGCATTCGCGACGAAATTTTGAAGATGCTCACCGAAGGCCGAGCACGCCGCGCGTTTGAACTGCTGGATGCCACAGGACTGCTGGCGGAGGTGCTACCGGAAATCAAGCGCATGCAGGGAGTGGAGCAGCCGCCGCAGTTCCATCCTGAAGGCGACGTCTGGATTCACACGCTCATGCTGCTGGAAGGCCTGCCTGCCGGAGTCTCCAGGACGCTGGCGCTCGGTGTCCTGCTGCATGACGTGGGCAAGCCGCCGACGTTTCGGGTGGCGCCGGACCGGATTCGGTTTGACGGGCACGCGGAAGTAGGAACGAGGATGGCGGCGGAGATCTGCCATCGCTTCCGCATGTCGAATGATGACACTGAGCAGGTCTGCGCGCTGGTGGCGAACCACATGCGCTTTGGCGACCTGCAGCGGATGAAGGACTCCACGCTCAAGCGCTTTTTCCGCCTGCAGAAGTTTG
>JBAIYI010000707.1:0-2746 GCA_037915955.1 Terriglobales bacterium | reverse complement strand
TGTCACCCAGCCGCTCGCCGGAGATGCGCTTCCCCTGTGCGTCAGTCCCTGTGAATGTAAATACCGGCATACCGAAAGACTCCTCTCGTGCTTGTTGCCTACCAACAACCGGAGTTCAAATTCTGCTCGATCCTCTTACCGTCTAACCGGGGCCGCAGTCGCTTTGGCGGCGATCACACCGCGGTTGATGATGTCCTGCAGTTCGTCCGGCATGGACGAGCGCTGCAGGGCGGTTTCCAGTGTGATCTGCCGCTGGAAGTAAAGGGTCGCCAGCGACTGATTGAACGTTTGCATGCCAAAGCGGTCCTGCCCGGACTGCATGGCGGAATAAATCTGGTGGATTTTGTCTTCGCGAATCAGATTGCGGACCGCCGCATTGGGAACCAGGATCTCCATGGCCATCACACGGCCATTTCCGCCCGCACGCGGCAGCAGCGCCTGACACATGATGCCTTCCAGCACCAGCGATAGCTGCGCACGAATCTGCGACTGCTGATGGGACGGAAAGACGTCAATGATACGGTTGATCGTGGACGCCGCTGAGTTCGTGTGGAGCGTTCCGAACGTAAGGTGGCCGGTTTCGGCGATGCGCAACGCCGATTCGATGGTCTCAAGATCGCGCATTTCACCAATCAGCACCACATCGGGATCTTCACGCAGTGCGGCGCGAAGCGCGTCAGTGAATGACTTGGTATCCGAGTGTACCTCGCGCTGGTTCACCAGGCAGTTCTTGTTCTGGTGAACGAATTCGATCGGGTCTTCGATAGTGATGATATGGTCATGCCGTTCGGTATTGACCTTATCGAGCATTGCGGCCAGCGTGGTGGATTTACCGGAGCCGGTGGGTCCGGTCACCAGCACCAGACCGCGCGGCTTCTCACACAGCTTGCCGACGATAGCCGGCAAGTTGAGCTGCTGGAAGGTCTTGATCTCAAACGGAATCACGCGGTAAACGGCTCCCACGGCTCCGCGCTGATTGAAGCAGTTGCCGCGGAAACGGGCCAGCCCTTTTAGGCCGAATGAAAAATCAAGCTCCAGTGTCTCTTCAAAACGGTGCTTCTGCGCATCTGTGAGAACGCTGTACGCCAGTTGCTTGGTTTCTGATGGCGTAAGAGGAGGCATGTCGAGCGGCTGAAGATGTCCGTGAACACGCACCTGCGGCGGTGAGTTGGTGGTAATGTGCAGGTCACTGCCACTCATGTCGAGCATCTTCTTCAGCAGATCACTTAGCGTAATGTTCATCAGGCCTCGTCCCTCAAAATATTCAATCTGCCGTCGCGGTCCACGCACTGCGTGACGGCATTCCCGCAAGTTCTTTAGTGGATCGTCTCGCGTGCCACTTCTTCCAGAGTGGTCACGCCGTCTTTCACCTTGATCAGTCCGCTGCGGCGAAGCGTGATCATGCCGCGCTCAATCGCCTTCTTCTTCAACTCAACCGCTGATGCTCCGATGAGAATCAATTCCCGGATTTCGTCATCCACCACCATCACTTCGTAGAGGCCGGCGCGTCCCTTGTAGCCGGTGCCGTTGCAGTTGGTGCAGCCGCGGCCCTTAAAGATCTTTACCGTCTTGGACTCTTCCGGGGTAAAGCCCGCCTCGATCTTGGCCTGCGGCGGCAGCGGTACTTCTTCGCGGCACTCCGCACAGATGCGGCGCACCAGGCGCTGCGCGCAAATCAGATGGACAGCCGTGGCCACCAGGAATGGTTCAATACCCATGTTCATCAGTCGGCTGATGGTTTCCGGGGCGCCGTTGGTGTGAAGCGTGGAAAGCACAAGGTGTCCCGTGAGCGCGGCCTTAATCGCGATTTCGGCAGTTTCGAAATCGCGAATCTCACCGACCAGAATCACGTTCGGATCCTGGCGCAGGAAGGCGCGCAACGCGGCCGCGAAGTTCAGACCGATCGATTCTTTCATCTGCACCTGGTTCACGCCGTGCAGCTGGAATTCCACCGGGTCTTCGGCCGTCATGATATTGGTATCGGGCTTGTTGAGCAGTGATACAGAAGAATAAAGAGTGTTTGTCTTTCCCGATCCGGTTGGCCCTGTCACCAGAACCATTCCATATGGCTTCAACACCGCGTGCTGGAATTTTTCCAGAGACTCCGGCTCGAAACCGAGCTTGGTCATATCGAGGCGGAGATTCTCTTTGTCCAGCAGACGAAGAACAACTTTCTCACCCCAGAGCGTGGGCAGGCAGTTCACGCGAAAGTCGAGCTGCTTTTTCTTGCCGCCCAGCGCCATCTTCATCATGATGCGACCGTCCTGAGGCAGGCGCTTTTCGCTGATGTCCATCTTCGCCATGATCTTAATGCGCGAAGTGATCGCGTCCTTAAGCTTCAGTGGCGGGGACATGATGTTCTGCAGAACACCGTCAATACGGAAGCGCACCCGGTATTCTTTTTCGTAGGGTTCAATATGGATATCGCTGGCGCCCTTTTTCACCGCGTCGCTCAGGATGATGTTCACCAGCTTGACAATGGGCGCTTCGTCGGCCGATTTCTCCAGTTCGGCGAGATCCATCTCATCCTGGTCGGCCTGCAACTCGACGTCAGCTTCCTCGCCCATCGCCGCGAGCAGTTCATCCACGTTTGCGCCGCTGCCTGAGCTGCCGTAGGCCTTATCGATCGCCTCCATGATGGCCGACTCGGACGCCACCACCGGCTCGATGTTGAAGCCGGTCATGAACTTGATGTCGTCCATGGCGAACACGTTCGTCGGATCCACCATCGCAATCGTCAGCGACG
>JBAIYI010000114.1:0-1949 GCA_037915955.1 Terriglobales bacterium | reverse complement strand
GCACAGTGCCACGTCTCCCTCTCCTTAAAGCTAGACTACACAGCTCGCTTTCATGGAAACGTGCGGCTGGTAAATGCAGTGGTCATCCTGGGCAAAGAGATCACCGGCGACAGCCCAGGCGCGTGAGCGCGAGCCTCCGCAAACGTCTTTGAACTCGCACATCCCACACTTCCCTTTCAGGTTCCTGGGATCGCGCAGATCGTGGAACAGCGAACCATTGCGGTAGACTTCCGCCAGGTTGTCCTCACGGACGTTCCCGGCAGAAACCCGCAAGGTCGCACTGGGATAGATTTCACCCGTTGAGCTGATGAACAGCGTGGCGCGCGATTCGTTCACCGGCAGGATCCCGGGGATTCCCTGCGGCTCGCGATCAATCGCTATCAGCTGGCAATGTTTGTGCCTGGCACGCTCCTGCAGCACAAAGCGGCGATAGTGCGGAGCGTCCACGGTCTTGATCTTGAACGGTACTTCCTGAGCAAGAACATACAGCCGCGCGAAGGCCAGCTCGAACTGGTCAGCCGATGGCACATCTTCCATCTCAAATGGCCCGGAAGGAACCAGAAAAGAGACATGCCATGCCATGACGCGCACCCCCTTGAGCAATGCCGCGATGGCTTCAAGGTCGTGCAAGTTTCTCCTCGACACGGTCGTGTGCACCTGGACGGGCAGATGACCTTCTCGCGCGTACTGTATGCCGTTCAAAGTGTTGGCGAACGAACCTTCCACGCCGCTGATCTGCTCGTGCAGGTCAGCCGTAGAGCCGTCCAGCACAAAGCCGACGCGGGCAAGCTTTGCCCGGCGAAGTTCCGTAACCATGGTGCGGGACAACTTTGATGATGGCCCCAACACCATGCTGGGCTTCAGTCGGCAGGCATCGGCGTACTGCACGAGGCTCAAAATCCCCTCACGCCGCAGCGGATCGTCGCCGGCAAAAACGAACATGGGTGGATTGAGTTCGGCTACGTCGCGGATCATCTGTTCCGCTTCATAGTCGGTCAGTTCCAGATTGGGAGGTCTGGGGAAATGCGAGTCGCCGCTGATCGGGCCGGAACGCTGGTTCGTCTCCCAAATCGCGGCAAGCGGGTGCGATTGAAACTCAAAATTATTTGTCATATCCGTCGGTCCTGCTAAATACTTCGTTGACGGTATTCTTAGGCTGTTGGGAGATGCTGGGAAGTGCTTTTGCCTTAATGAACGGGCCACCACAGCTGGGCCGCTTCTAAGTCTCTCGTTTTACGACACTTATCCGCGGAGAAGCCAACCGTAAATTGTTTGTAAACACAGGAAACACCTTAGACAAAATTAAAGAACCTAATAATCAGGTGAATGGAATTCATCGGGATTGCGACGAGAAATAGGAAGGCGCTCTGGGAGCCAGAGCGCCGGAAAATGATTGAAGCGAGATGTCTTAGATAGCCGCGTGCTTCTGCTGGTGAATGCGCAGAGCGCGATCAAGGAGTGCACCACAGCCGAAGAACAGGATCGCAAAAGCCAGATCGGATTCTAATCCGGTGCGGAAAAAGGGAATTGCCTGCACGTAACAATGGGCCAAGCCTGCCAGGCTCTTTTCGTACGGAATGTAGCCCGCGAGCCAAACGGCGAAGTTGCTTACCAGAAAGAACGAAACTGAGGTGCTCAGGGCTCCCGCAACAACGTAAGCCGGCTTGATCCGATCCTTCATGAGCATGCCGAAAAAGCACGGTACGGCATACCAGGCCCACACCACCATCTGGTCCCAGGTGAGCGGCAGGTGATAGACGCGGTAATTCAGGAAAACGTCAGAGCCGATCAGCAGCGCGATGGGCACCCAGAAATTCCTGCGGGAGATGCGCGAGCCGAAGAACAGCAGCGCGGCGCCAACCGGAGTGAATCCCAGCGTGGCAAACGTCCCGGTACCAGCCAGGACCCGAATTGCTACCGCCAACACAACGAACAGATAAGCGAGCATA
>JBAIYI010000147.1:0-5463 GCA_037915955.1 Terriglobales bacterium | reverse complement strand
TGGGCTGTCATTGCCGGGGAGCCGACGAAGCCGCGAGCCAGACCGTCACCACTCAAGCAGAGCTCTCCCGGGAAGCCCGAAGGGACCGGGTGAAGGTGCTGGTCCAGAATGTGCGCCTGGATCCCGGATATGGTACGTCCAATCATGACCGGCGCACCTCGCCGGCATTCTTCGTAGGTGGCCCACACCGTAGTCTCAGTTGGACCATATGCATTCACGAGGCGGACACGACCGGCCCATTTGTCTACAAGGGCCTGAGAACACGCTTCGCCGGCCACAACGACGGTTCGGAGAGAAGAAACTTTGCCCTCTGGCAGTGTGGCCAGCACACACGGGGGTACGGTTGCCAAAGTGATCCGCCCTGCTTCAAGAACTGTGAGCAACTGCTCACCGGTGGGAATCTGCAGATCGCCGGACATGTGCAGAGTACCGCCATGCGCAAGCGCCATGGTGATGTCAAAGATCGAAGCGTCAAAGCTGTGAGCCGAAAATTGCAGCACCTCCGTGCACTCTTCGCAGCTGAAAGTCTCTAATTGCGCGCGGACGAGATTTGCCAGTCCTTTGTGAGTCAGCAAGACACCTTTCGGTTTGCCGGTGGATCCCGATGTGTAGATTACATAGGCGAGCCTGTCCAGGCGACGGAGGGAGTGTTTCTGAACATTCGGGCTGCACGTATTGAGAGTCTCCGCATCGATCTGCAAAACGGTGGCCGTGCCCTGAACGGCGGTGAAGCTCCCATCCGACAACACGACGCGCGCCCGGGCATCTTCCAAGATCTGGCTGAGCCGGTTGGCGGGTAGCTTAGGGTCGCATGGCAGGTATGCTGCGCCCGCTTTCCATATGCCCAGAATCGCGGCGATCGCATTCGCCGTACGGTTCATGGCAACGCCGACAATCTCTTCTTCTGAGATGCCGTGGCCTTGCAACAAGGCGGCGATCTGCCTGGCCCGGCGATCCAGTTCCTGATAGGAAATGCTGCCCTGCGGTTCGCGAATCGCAATTACATCAGGCTGTGAATTCACAAGCTCGTCAAACAAGGTCAAGAAGTGCTGCTGAGCGCCTTTCGCTTCGATCCCGGTGGCGACATGAGCGTCAGGCGCTCCGGTAACCGCGAGTTCGCACAATTTCCGGTCCGGCTGTTGCAGACCCTGTCGCAGAATTGCAAACTGGTGTTGCAGCAAGGCCGTCATAGCGTGTGTTGTAAACAAACCGGCATGAAATCGGACTGACGCCCGGAGTTCGGAAAGTGTCTGCTCGTAGACGATCTCTATGTCTGTGGGTGCGCTCCAATTGGTGTTGTGTATTTCAGCATGAGCGATCCCGATTTGAATTGGAGATTCGGAGCCCGGCGAATTCAAGCCTGCCTTCCGCAGCTGCTCGGCAGATTGCGGCTGCTCCTCTTGAGTGGCAAGCAGCCGGGTCCGGCAATATTGGAGATGATCGCGGAAGTTCAGGTCGTCGTTCACATGCAACAGAACAGGATGGCACGCGTCGGCAACCTTGCCCGTCCGGCGCTGCGGAATGCTCAGAAGCACTGTATTGGTGCGGCCATACCGGCTCAAATACATTGCCGTACTGCTCACGAACGCGGTCCATGTCAAAAATGCATTGCCTCTCGAGATGCGTTGCAGGTCCGCGGCAATGTCATCCGGCACCGGCATGCGCAACGTTGAGTAAGGGCCGCCTCGGGGATTCTTGACCGCGGCGACGCGGAGATGCGCGAAACCATTTCCTTCGGCCAAAGCTTCTGCCAGTGAGAGTCCTGCAGCAGACGGCCTGGCGGTTTTGTCATGACTATCCGATTTCATTGCCGTTTCCTTTCAGAACACAAACTCAGCTTCTGCTGCCGGCGCCGGCGCCTTTTTACTAACCAGTGAAGACAGATGCTCATCGCTGTGACAGACAGCCCAGCCCAGCACGGCCACAAGTTCCTGCAGCCGGACCATTTGCTGGTCGTTTTCTGAGCATGGCCACGGTTGCATCGATATCCATGGCTGTGTGGTGCTGATCATGTACCGAGTGGAGGCAAAGCTCGCCTGCTCACCACAGCGAGGCGAAAGGCCTTCAATAGACACCGCGATTCTGGGTGCTTCGCTCGGCATTTCTTTCGGCTCTGCTGAAGCAGCGAGTGAAACCCGGTCTACCAGGTTGCGGAAAGTCGGATTATCTGAAACATCCAGACTGATCACGACCGGTCTACCCTCGCGGTTCTCTATTTCCAAAGACATCTCAGTCGCATGATCCTCCATTTCAAGGAGGCACACGCCGGCCACGTAGATGTCGGAGACAGCGCATTCCAGCTCAGCCGCGAGACTTTCAGTCTGTTGCACCGTTTCGGGAGGAATTGCAAGCTTCGGGGTTGCGGGTGATGGCTGCGGCGCCTGGGTCTCGGGTACCGGGCCGAAGCCAGCGAAGACCGCGGTACCTTGTGGGTTCAAGATTTTCTGCCACTTGCCGAACGGCCGCTCAGCAACAAAGCCACGCGAACGCGCGGTGGTGAGCAGTTTCTCTGATTCGTGCCACTGGGGTGAAGCCGGGGTCATGCACAAGCCGAGGATGAACTCCATCCAGGGTTCAAGGCCCATGGCATAGTTGAAGATACTTTTTGCCCCAACGGCTTCTGCCAGAGCCAGAGCAGCATCGGCGTTGCAACCGTGATAGCGGCGAGTGTTCTCCTGCTCCAGCGTGGGCTTGTGCGGGAAAAAAGGGCCGCACGACCAGGAAAGCGGAGCGCCCACAGATTCGCAGCCCACAAACAGCGTCTCTATGCGGCCAATGGCTTTGCGCAGCTGTTGATAAGTGCGCGGCTCCAGACAATCGGAGTCGGCGGCAAACCACATCTTGTGTTTGCCCGCACGGACCACATATCCGCTCTTGCCGTGCGCCAGGTCAGCATGTTCGCCCAGGAAAGGCACCGCAATAATCTCGCCTTCAGGGATGGGTATCGAGTCCAGCGCATCCATCTCGACGACGTTCTTGAAGCCGACGACCTCGAGCATCGCCTTCAACGAGAGATCGCCATACAAGAGGCCCATGGATTTAGGCACCACGACGGTTCCAATGCGACCGCGCAGTCGCAACAGGGTCTCCAGCGAGAGATGGTCCTGGTGGTTGTGAGTTACCAGAGCGAAGTCAATATGCGGCGGTAACTGCGGCAAACCGTTGAAATTGGCAGCGGGATTGGTCTCAATCACTGGGTCCGTCAGGATAGTGGTACCGTTCCATTCCACCAGCATGCAGGCATGGCCAAAGTGCCGGACACGGATCTGCCCGCCGCTCCAGGGATCAGAATCGGGCAGATCCGAATCCTCAAGCAGTTCTAATAAAATCCCGAGATCATCGTCGTTTAAGCTCAGCAATTCGCGGAAGTGCCGCAACGGCGCCGGTTTCAGATCGGTGAGGAAGAGCTGGTCAAGCCGGGAATCGGCGAACGGAACCTTCCATTCCAGATCGCCCGAATCAATGAGTCGTGGAGAGCTCATGAAGAACGGCCGTGCCTGGCCGCGTTCCTTGCGGAAGATACGGAAAGTCTGCAATCCAGGATTGTGATAGCGCGAATACAGCAACTTCTCAATGATCCGGCATGAACTACGGTGTAGATAGTCGTAGACCAGCTCAACGCAGCCTTTCAGCGAGTCTGGCACCTGAGAGTAAACGGGCTCGAGCGACTGCCCTGTGGCCATCTGCGCCAATCGCTCAGAATAACGGGGGAGATCGGCTGCGAGTTGGAGTTCCGCCGCGCGGAGGCGCACGGTCTCGTTAAGCAGATGCCGGATCTCGCTGGCCCTTTCAGGCGACACATCCACGAAAGCTCCGCCAATCAGCTCCGGGTCACGGCAAGCCCTTACATGTGCTTCGGGATCGACGAGGTAGGATTCCATGGCCGGAACCTGGTAGTTGGCCAACTGCAGGCTTGCTGCGGCAGGCGAAATCAGGTGCGACCAGGCCCACCACTTTCCAATCAGGGGCTCCACGATCGTTCCGCGTCTGAGCCGATACGTGCTCTGCATAATGTAAGTCCTTTCCGTTCAGGATAGGGTCCGGCTCCACATGAGTGGAGCGATCGTCGGCGCCGTGAAGGGCACCTTTCAGCTAAAAAGCCAGGTCCCTGAGCTTGCTTCCGGGGTTCGTTATGAATGCATGCAAAATGTGATGGAACTGGTCCATCAGTGACTCGACGGTGTGCGGTAAGAACAGTGTCGAGTCGTATTGAATCGCGAGGCGTAATCCGTTTTGGTCGTTAATCCAGATATGCAGGTCGTAGCAAGCGGTTCCCGCATCGAAATTCACTCTATTCACTTCGAGGCCATCAAAATGCCATTCGTGCTTTGGGGCGTTTTCCAGGACCAGCAGAGAATGAAAGAGCGGACTGCCTTGCTCGCTGCCCGGACACAGACTATCCAGCAGTTCTCCCTGGGGTATCTCCTGAAACGCATAGACCGCCCATGATGCGTCACTCACGCAGGAAAGAAATTCGCACACGCTCAAGTTCTCCCGCGCCTGCGTCCGCAACAGGAGGCGATTGCTGAACGGCCCAACTATTTGTTCGATCTCTGGTTCATTGCGATTGGCAACGCAGATTCCGATTCCCGTATCTTCGCTGGCCGTACGGCGCGCGAGAATCAGAAGAAATGCTGCCGCATACACCATGAATGGGCTGAAACCATTTGCATGGCTGAATTGCTTCACATCAAGCACCAGGGAATGAGGGAAAGTCTTCACAAGGTGCCTGCCCTCTCTCTTCTGTGCGTCCAGTCGATCAAAATCGGCCTCTATCGGCTGACTCGCCCATCCATGCAGTTGTTCCTCCCAAAAATCAACTTGGGATTTGAATGCAGGGCCTTGCTTCTGCGACTGATAATTGCCGGCGAAATCTGTGTAGCTGAAGCGAACCGGCGGAAGGGGCGAAGTAATGCCTGCCACGTACCCCGAGTAAAGCTGGGCGAGTTCGCTTAAAAGGATGTTGATGGACCAATCGTCACAAGCAAGATGATGGGTGATCACCAACAGCAGGTGCTCTTGTTCTGAGAGCTTGAATAATGTAACCCGCAACATCGGCTCGATCCGAAGATCGATCGGGCGATGCGCTTCCGCGGCACACGACTTCAGGACAGCGCTTTCTTTTTCTTCTTCTTCTGCGGGAACAGATTGAAGGTCGATCGATAGGAACGGGAGCGGGATATCTTCCAGAATCATCTGGACAATTTTGCTCCCCTGAAGCTCGAACAATGACCTGAAAATTTCGTGGCGACGAACAATCTCCGCGAGCGCATTGATCAGGCACTCCGCGTGGAGCGCGCCCTCAAGACGCAAGGCAATCGGATAATTGAAACAGCGATTGTCAGATCCGTTGGGGTCCGCGATCCATTGATCCATTTTTGGATACCACTTCAATGCGGGCAGTCGCTTTACAGCCGACCGCTGCTCCGAAGCGTGGCGCTGGCTTGCTGGTTCCCAGATTAC
>JBAIYI010000432.1:0-6880 GCA_037915955.1 Terriglobales bacterium | reverse complement strand
AGTCCGGGTGCAGGCCGAAGCTGGAGACGGTGTGGGCGACCACGCCGTCGCGGGCGAGCGCGAAGTTATCTGAGCGTTCGAAGAAGCGCTGTTTCGGGTGCGGGTCGGCCACCAGATGGGCGCCGTGCTTTGCCAGTTCGGGGCCGAGGTTGCTACGTTCGAAGCCGGTGAGCCAGAGCTGGTCAGGCTTTACTGCCGGGTCGGGGCGGCCGATCATTTCGAACTCGAGGTTGGCGACGATGTTTTTGAGCGGCGCTGGAGGATGCTGGAGGAAGTAGCCATCGCCCTGGCCGCCGGTTTCTTCGCTGCCGAAGAAGGCGATCAGGATGGTGCGGCGGGGATGTTTGCCGTGCGCCAGAGATCGGGCGAGTTGCAGGACGGCCACGCAGCCGGAAGCGTCGTCGTCGGCGCCGTTGTAGATGCTGTCACCGTTTACCGGGGAGCCGATCCCAACGTGATCCATGTGGGCCGTGAGCAGGATGACTTCATCTTTGAGGCGGGAGTCGCGGCCGCGCAGGATGCCGAGAACATTACGGGTGTTCCAGGGCTGCTGCTTGCCTTCGCGCTCAAGCGTGGTTTCAACGTTCTGGATGAAGCTGCCGTTGTCGCCTGCCGGTTCGATGCCGATCTCTTCCAGCTGCGAGGCGAGATAGGCGGCGGCGACGAGTTCATCATGCGTGCCGCTGCCTCGGCCCTGCATGGCGTCACTGGCGAGGAAATCCATCTCGCTATGGATGTGGGCAGACATGCGCTGATGGCGATGATCGCTGGCATGGCCCTGGAGCGCAGTGAAGATCGAGACGAGAATAAGGATGACGGCGACGCGGCGGGTTGAAGTCAGGACCAATCAGTTCTCCAAAGCAACGAGTATAAGTGACTCGCACAAAAGTACGATTGGGCGCGCGCAACCTGACGCATGTTGGCTCGTCCGATCAGCTGTGGATGGGCAGCTGTCACGGCTGCCGCGTGACTGCTATATTGGTGTTAACTCCCATGCAAATCCACGCGGTCTCAGGGCGCGGTACAGCCCTAAAATCCGTCTGCTTCACCGTGCTGCTGGCGCTGATGGCTCCGGTGTTTTTCGCCGGCTGCGGCAGCACCACGTCAGACAAGGCGGATTACGTTTACGTGGTTGTTCCGGAGGCGTCGTTAAGAGATCGCGTGGCAACGGTCTATAACAAGACGGGGCTGGTCCACAACGGTGAGCGGTTGGTAGTGCTGGAGCGCATGCAGAACAAAAAGTTCCTGCGCGTACGCACGCCACGCGGTGAAGAAGGATGGATCCAGGAGCGCTACCTGGCCGACCAGCAGACGTTTGATCAGTTCCGGAAACTCGCCGACCAGTATAAGAACACACCTTCGCAGGGCAAGGCGACAGTAGAGGAGCAGGTGAAGGTCCACGTTCAGCCCGGACGCAAGACCGGCTTCCTGTATCTGCTGAACGAGAAGGAGAAAGTGGATCTGCTGCAGCGCCAGACCGCTCCGCGCAACGCCTCGGCTGCGGCGGCGAAAGACCAGAAGGCCGATAAAGATAAAGATGACAGCGATGATGACGATAAGCCTGACCAGCCAGTGATCATGGAAGACTGGTGGCTGGTTCGGGATTCGCTGAACCGTGTTGGCTGGGTTTACGGCCGCGTCCTTTATCTTGACGTGCCGGACGAGGTGGCCCAGTACTCTGAAGGCCAGCGCATTGTGGGCGCTTATCCGCTGGATGAAGTCGCTGATGGCGACAAGAAAGTAGGCGAGTATCTGGTGCTGCTCACCGAGCCGAAAGACGGCGCGCCCTACGATTTCAACCAGGTCCGGGTGTTTACATGGAACCTGAAGAAGCACCGATATGAAACTGCGTATCGCGAGCGCGGGTTGGAAGGCGTGCTGCCCGTAACGCTGGGACAGCAGGAGTTCGGCAAGGAAGGGAACCTGCGGACGTTTACGCTGCATTTAAAGGATGACCAGGGCAAGGCTTACGAGCAGGTTTATAAGTTCAATCCGCCGATGGTGCGCAAGGTCTATGCTCCCGGCCAGGAGCCTCCGCCTAAACCCAAGAAAAAGCGGGCGGAAGCAGCTCACGAGCGGAAACAGCAGCACGGCTAAGGTGCAAGGGTTGGCATCCGGGCTCGTTCTTTCACCGTCAAAGATGGGCATGGCAGAAAAAGTAAAGAAACTGAACCTGGAACGGGATTACAAGAAGTACCTGTACTTCATCGACGGAAGCGGGAACGTATGCCAGAAGTCGAAGTCCGGGGAGGGCTCGACGGAGGTGCTGGTTCCAAACGCGGTGCAGCGCGATAACCAGTTCCTGTATTTCATCGATAAAGAAGGTGACGTGGCACGGTCTCCGCGTGCGTCGGCGCGCAAAGGTGGCGCCAAGACGGAAAAAGCCGCCTGAGCCTGCCGATGGCCGTTACTCCTGTTCACCTGTTGGTCTTTCGTGACGGACGCACTCGGGTTTCCGGAGACCGGCTGAAGGCGGGGCTCGCCCGCCGCCTGCAAGAGCTCTCGTTTCACAGCTCGCGTGATCAGATGGTTGCCGCGCTGCTGGCGGCAGGCGAGCTGGAGTGTGCGGTTGCGGATACGGAGCCGATCACAAGCGGCCGCGAAATTATTGGCAGGATCACAGACTCGTTAGCCGAACTTCTGCTGGGATCGGACCATTTCAGGAAACATGATTTGCTTTCGGCACTGGAGCAAGCGCCGGTTCCTGACCTCGTCTGTGCCTCTTCTCCGGAAGGTTTTGCTTATTACGCGCTGCACCCGCTTTCCTATGCTGATGTTCTCGATCGGCTGAGCGGGTTGCACGATTCGGTTGCGGTGATTGGGATCCGCAGCATTGGTACCACACTAAGCGCGGTAGCTGCCGCCGCGGCTCGCAAACGAGGGAAGCGGGCGGCCAGAATCACGGTGCGGCCGCAGGGACATCCTTACAATCGGGAGTTTGAGTTCGCTGGGACAGAGTTGGTGTTCTTACGCGAACGGCTGGAACGCGGTGCCGATTTTCTGATCGTAGATGAGGGGCCAGGGTTGAGTGGATCTTCATTCCTGTCAGTGGCTGAAGGGCTCGAGAATGCCGGTGTGCCGCGTGGATGCATCACTTTGGTCTGCGCGCATGAGCCACAGCTGGATCATTTCCGCGCGAACGATGGTCCGCAACGGGCGCGTCGCTTTCGCTGGATGGCAGCGGCAGGCGAGTCGAGAAAACCTGCGGAAGCAGAGAAATTCATCGGGGCAGGCGAATGGCGGCGGGTGAAGTTCAGCAACGAACCAGATTGGCCTGCGGCGTGGACGAGTTTTGAGCGACTCAAATATCTTTCGTCAGGCCACCATGCGGATCAGCGGCTGTACAAGTTCGCCGGATTCGGGCGCTACGGTGAAACAGTGATCGAAAGAGAGAAGATCGTGGCCGCAGCGGGATTTGGCCCTGAGCCTCGCCCCGAATGCAACGGTTTCTACTCCTATCCCTGCCTCTCGGGTCGGCCGATGACGCGCGACGATTTGTCATCGGCGACAATCCAGCTGCTTGCCGAATATTGCGCTTTTCGCGCACGTGCTCTCAGCGCTGACGCCTCAGATATCGGTCGGCTTCAGAAAATGGCTGAGCACAACCTGGCCGAGTTCAAGCTTGATGGGCCAGTTCAGCTTCGGGTGGAGCGGCCGGTCATTGCCGATGGTCGCATGCAGCCGCACGAATGGATCCTTGAGGCGGATGGCAGCATGCTCAAGACGGACTCCGGCAGTCACGGCGATGATCACTTCTTTCCCGGCCCAACCGACATTGCGTGGGACCTGGCAGGAGCGATTGTCGAATGGCAGATGGATGAAGCGCAGCGGGAATGTTTCCTGGATTTGTACCGCCGCGCCGGCGGCGACGATCCGCAGAGCCGCACCCATGATTATTTGATTGCCTACACGGCTTTCCGGGCGGGCTACTGCCGTATGGCTGCGAACGCCATGTCTGGTTCGTATGAGGCGGTGAGACTCTCCGACGCGGCCGAACGCTATCAGGGCATTCTACGATCAAACGCTCAGCTGGCAATCGGGGCCTAAACCGGCCCAGCTTTTCGATCCTAAAGCCCCCACCTATCCACTTTCCGCTGTTAACCTTCCCCAGTGCCTGTTCGTTCCAGAATCGGAGGACATCTACATGGACCCGATGGTTCAAAATCAGATGAAAGAGTGGTTTGTGATGGTGGCGGCTTACGGGCTGTTCTTCTTTATTGCGTTCCTTGTATATGGGATATTCCGTCGCCGTCACCAGGCCGCCATGCAGAAGGCGTTGCTGGACAAGTTTTCATCCGCTCAGGATTTTGCTGAGTTCATGCAGTCCCCCGCCGGGCAGAAATACCTCATGAGCTTTACCGATTCCGTGACCAGCCCGAGCACCGCCATCATGAACTCGGTTCGTACAGGCTGTGTTACTGCTCTCGCCGGCATGGGATTCATCGTGGCCAATGGCGGCCCTCAAACCGTTGTCTTTCGCGTGGGCTGGGTCCTGTTTCTCGGCGGCACAGGATTCCTGATCGCTGCTGGAATCTCGTACTTCCTGGCGAAAAAGCTGGATACTGGCGTGAAAGGATAGCCCATTGTTTCTGGTGGGGACAGCACCGGAATCAGCCATGCTGGAGAGCGCTGCGGCAACAGACGAGGCGAAACGTCAGGAGTTCGAGGCGTTTTATCTCCGCACCGCGCGCGTGCTGCATGGCTATCTTTGCCGCCTCAGTCGTGATCCGGGGACAGCCGACGAGGTGCTGCAGGAAGCGTATATCCGCATGATCGACGCTCCACGGATGGAAGAAACGCATCGCAAGGCTTACCTCTACACTGCGGCCACGAATATCCTGCGCGATCGTTGGCGTAAACAAAAACGTGAACGGGAATGGTCAGAGTCGAACCCCGGCTTCGAAGGGCGGCATCATGAGCTCAACCTGCCCATCGATATGGCTGCCGTGTTCGACCGGCTCACTCCTCAGGAACGGGCGGTGCTCTGGCTGGCGCACGTGGAAGAACTCAATCACAAAGAGATTGCCGTGATCCTTGATGTAAAAGAGAAAAGCGTTCGCGTGATTGTGTTCCGCGCGCGCGAGAAGGCCAAAGCGCTGCTGCAAAATGCCGGCTTTCGAGGGACTCATGAATAACGATCTTCAACTCGATTCACTGATCAAGAAAATGGCCAGCGAGCATCGGCCGGAGCTGCCGAGCCCTGGACTGGTCTGGTGGCGCGCGCAGATTCAGAAGAAGCTGGCGGAGAAGGAGCGGATCGAGCGGCCAATCGTGGTCATGCGCATGCTGGTGGTGGCAGCTTGTCTGGTGATCGCTCTAGGACTGCTGGTGGCCAACTTGGGGCAACTTACGGCACAAGGCCAGACCAGAACACTTGTACTGCTGGCTGTGATCACTCTGATTGGATTTCTGCTGCTGATGCCGCTATTGTTCAGGGAATCGGCGAACAAGAGCTAAAGACGCAGCTGGGGGCGGCTGCTGCGCTCCATCGTTCTCTTACGAGTAAAACTCCGCAATCGAGTCCACCACGTGGCGCTGCTCGTCTTCCTGAAGTTCGGCGAACATGGGCAGGGCCAGCACATCCAGAGCAGCCCGCTCGGCCTCAGGCAGATCCCCGGGAGCGTAGCCCAGATAAGCAAAGCATTTCTGCTGGTGCAGCGGCACCGGGTAATACACTTCCGAGCCGACTCCGCGCTCCTTGAGGAACTCGCGCAGCTTGTCACGCTCGCGGACGCGAACCACGTACTGGTGGTAAATGTGGTAAGCCTCGGGCCGGGTCTGGAGCAACACAACCGGTGCTGCAGACGCACCGCCGGTTTTCGTAAGCCCTGCTGCCGCAAAAAGCCGATCGTATGTGCTGGCGCGGTGGCGGCGCTCTTCATTCCAGCGCTGCAGGTGCGGCATCTTCACGCGCAGGACCGCGGCCTGAATGGAATCCAGCCGGCTGTTCGCGCCGATCTCATCGTGATAATAGCGCTGCTTCGCGCCATGATTCCGTAGCGAGCGGGCGTGTTCCGCCAGCGCGGAATCGTCGGTTGTTACAGCTCCGGCGTCTCCAAACGCGCTCAGGTTTTTTGTGGGATAGAAGCTGAATGCCGCGGCATGGCCCAGCGATCCTGCAAGCTTTCCATTCCAGGTTGCTCCTGAAGCCTGGGCCGCATCTTCAATCACCTTCAGCTTGAACTCAGCCGCGATCCGGTTGAGCGAATCCATATCCGCGCATTGGCCGTAGAGATGGACGGGCATCATGGCCTGGTGCCTGGGCGAATGACGCAGCTTTTGCTCCACTTTCGCCGAATCGAGGTTCAGCGTCTCGGGATCGATGTCGACGAAAACCGGCCTTGCGCCCGCGCGAAGGATTGAGCTGGCCGTGGCGAAAAACGAAAACGGCGTGGTAATGACCGAGTCGCCTTCGCGAACGCCGGCGGCAACCAGGGCGAGCCAAAGCGCGTCTGTCCCAGAGGCGCATCCCACGGCCAGTGAGGTCCCGCAGAGGGCAGCAAACTCACGCTCAAACTCTGTAACTTCTTCGCCCAGGATGTACTTTTGCGAGTCGCAGACTCGGGCCACCGCGGCCAGGATTTCGGCGCGCAACCCGGCATACTGCCGGGATAGGTCCAGCATGGGGATTTCCGCCAGCGCTTTGGGGTTGGAACTCTTCACGGATACCATGGATTTTAGCATCCGGAACAGCAGCACTCTGTTTTGCCCGGAGCGGCCCATAAAGCTACAATAATGAACACGTGGACGGCGTTTAAGCTGTTTCCCTTGGTTCGTAGGTAACGAGCGTTACAGGAGAGAGATCGGCAGATGGAAAACAAGCCGGCACAAAACATACAGGACTCGTTTCTGAACACCGCGCGCAAGGACAAGACTCAGG
>JBAIYI010000616.1:0-3228 GCA_037915955.1 Terriglobales bacterium | reverse complement strand
ACCCCGAGCCTCGCTACGTGCTGGAGTGCTTTCCGGTGGTGCTGGCGCTGGGTGGAGGGGTGTTCAGCCGACAGCTCCCAGGTAAACACAATTAAAAAAGCCCGCCGGCGAACCGGCGGGCTTTGAGTTGAGACGGCCTAGAATGTAACCTTGGCGCCGATGAAGACACGGCGACCGTTCGCTGACGTCGTTGACGGATCGGCGAATCCGGTTCCGCTGCCTCTTTCGCCCGCGTCAATCATGAATGGATCGACGCTGGTGAAGTTGTAGTGGTTCATTACGTTGAGCGCGGTGGCCCTGAACTCCACGGCGTAGCGTTCCCCGAGGTGAAGTTGCTTGGTGACGCTCAGGTTTGCAACGTTGCTGATAGCGTCACGGAGCACGTTGCGACCAACGTTTCCGAATGGCGTCCCGAACAGTTGGGCAGCCAAACGGGTATTTTCGATAAAGCGGACCTGGCTCGCCGTGACCTGCACGGCGCTGCAGACCGGACTGGCGCTCGGATTCAAGCTAAGACAACTGGTGCCCAGAGCGTTCACGCTGATTAATTGTGTGGGCGTCAATCCGCACACTGGTGCGCGATTCGTAACTGTTATGCCGAACCCGAAACGAAGGATGTTGCAGGCATCGCCAGCAAACATACCTACTGCGGATTCAGGCGCGCTGGCACTACCCAAGAAAGGACGGGCCACTTCACCACTGAAGGCGTTCACGAAGCCGTTGTCAAAGTAATCCTGTGCGGTGCCAAAGCCCGGGACCGAAGTTGGAATCGTGATTTCGGTGAGCTGGGCTTCGAACGACTGAGCAGGCGTGTAAGGCTGCCCGGACCCGAAGATGTAATCAACGTTGAAGCCCCATCCACCAAGGAGCTTGCCGATAAAGCCATGCTGATCCCTGAAAAACGGAAGCTGCTCGTTGACGACGAACGTCCAGCGGTGTGTGAAATCCAGACCGGAGATACCGTGTTCACCGGTCGTGAAGTTCAGTGGGTTTTGCGCAAAGGCAACGGTGTTGCCGGCGCTTCCGGTACTGAAAATTTCGCTGACGTTATCAGTGTTCTTGCTGAAGGTGTAGCCGGTTCTGAGAGTCAGCTGTTTGAAGAGGTTGTTGGAGCGGAACTCGGTCTGAACTCCGTTGTAATCCGAGTATCCGGAGTTGTTGCGGGAGCGGACTACTCCGAGGTCGCAGTTGATGCGGCCTGTCCCCATTGCCTGATTCGTTGCAGCCACCTGTCCTGGCCCTGGAACTACATGGCCCAGCGCACAGCCGCTGAATCCCTGAGCAAACTGCGGAAAGTCCTGCAGGAGTCCGTGCACGGTTACGAATCCGCTGGGATCGACCGAAGTGGGGACGGCCTGCTGGTAGGAACCGACCAGGGGATTCGCGTCAACTGTCTGGAACAAGTTGTAGGCGTGATTACCAACGTACCGGACTTCCACGACTGAGTTCTTCGAGACCTCACGCTCAATGCCGAAACTCCAGCTATGTACTTTGTCCGGGCCGAAATTCTGCGGAATAGTGGTTTCGCCGAAGGAACGAGGATCGAACACATGCGTTTGCAGCTGAGGTTGCAGCTGAGTTCTCACGTTCGGTCCTATCGGATTTGAAGGAAGCGGGATGGCCGCGGCCTGTGACCCCGCGAAGGTCTGCAGGAATACGTCAGGTGCCGCAGTGGCAATGTTGAGGTAAATGTTGTAAACGGGCGGGTCGTACAGCAAACGATAGCCACCACGAATTACCGTTTTTCCATTGCCCGTCAGGAAGCCGCCCCACTGCGGTGACCAGGCGAACCCTATGCTCGGACCCCAGCTGTCAGTAGGCGTGCTGATGCTTGGGAACGTGCGGACGGACAGCGGAAGAGCGGGATTCCAAAATCCGTTCGGTCCTGACTCACGCTGGTTGGTGATATCTGTGAACAAATTGGCGGGCTGACCGTAGTACGACCAGGTAACGCCCAGGTTAACTGTAAGGTTTGACTTCAACTTCCAATCGTCTCCAAAGTACGCGAACGTATCGTACTCACGGAAGTCAAACGAGGACGGCCCGTTTGCCACCTGCACGCGATTTGGCGTGTTGGCAATGAAGCTATCGAAGTTGCTGAAACGGAACTGGCCGTTGATGGCGGGGAGGAAGATGTTCGGGGAGCGCTGATAAGTCCAGTTCACGCCGGACTTAAAGCTGTGCTTGCCCCAGACGTAATTCCAGTTGTCCTGGCCCTGCCATGTGTTCACGATTCTCTGTTGCGGAATGTTGGTGGCCGGACCAAAGCCAAGAAACCGGCTATTGAAGGTAACGTTTGTAACAGCGGTGGAGAGTTGATCAGCGGTGGCGGCGGTGTTACCGATGGTGTTTCCGCCGAACTCTACATTCAGACGGCCGAAGCCGACACGCGCCTCATTGACCATGCGCGGACCGAAGTTATGGGTCCAACTGGTCATCATCATCTGGCTGAGAGCGGGAACGTTGACGGGGTAGCCTGCCGCTGCGGTGCCCCCGGTGTTGTTGTTGAAGCTCGTGCTCCGGTTGTAGATGTAGCGAGACGTGATGTTGTCGGAGCCGATCTGCATGTCATGACGAACCACAAAGTCATATTCCCGAGACGGAGTCGACAGTACACGAGTGATGCCCTGGAAGGGCACGCTGCCGCAGCCAGCGACTGCGACCAGGGTTGGGTTTCCAGAAGAGCTGAACGGCACAGGGTTCCCCCCGGACACAGCATAAGGGCCGTACTTGTTCAGTGCCTGCAAGGACTGCGAAGCTGGGAAGCAGCCATTCAGTTGGGACAGCCCCGCGGGGGTTGGTGTGAGACCGCTGGTCTGGAAGAAGTTGCTGGCGCCGATAATCTCGTTATCGAACCCGCCAAATATGAACATTTTGTTCTTGGCAATCGGCCCGCCTACGGTACCCCCCGTAAACTCGTCGTTCGAGCGCGGGGGGCCGGAGAGAGGTGTCTTGCCATCAATCTTCTTTCCAAACTGCTTCTGCGTATTCGTGAGCGCGTTCAGGTATGAGTTGCCTTCCGAGCCGAAAACGCTCCCATGCCAGCTATTGGTCCCATTCTTGGTGATGATGTTGACCACTGAGCCTGCATTACGGCCATATTCCGGGCCAAACTGGTTGGTTATCAGCACGTACTGTTGAACGAACTCGGGGCTGGAGATAAACAGGCCAGGACCGCCCACGCTGTTGTCATTATTGTTCTGGCCGTCCACCTGCTGGTCGTTGTTG